>CAZPAE010000008.1:0-15494 GCA_964584455.1 uncultured Thioalkalispiraceae bacterium | reverse complement strand
TTCAGTATGATGAAAATCGTGACTTAAGTGGTTATGAAGATGGGACTGAAAACCCGCAAGGTGAAGACGCGCTTAATGCCGCAATAGTGCAAGGCCAAGGTGCTGGCCTCGATGGCAGTAGCTTTGTTGCAGTGCAACAGTGGTTACATGATTTTGACACATTTGCGGCAATGACAACTGAAACACAAGATAATGTGATTGGACGGCATATTGCCGATAACGAGGAATTTGATGAGGCACCTGATTCCGCCCATGTAAAACGCACAGCACAAGAGAGTTTCCAACCCGAAGCTTTTATTGTTCGGCGTTCAATGCCTTGGGCAGAGGGAACCGAGGCGGGTCTTATGTTTGTTGCGTTTGGTAAATCGTTTGATGCATTTGAAGCTATACTGCATCGTATGTTGGGTAAAGAAGATGGGATCAGTGATGCCTTATTTGACTTTACTCAGCCTATCACCGGGGCTTATTTCTGGTGTCCCCCTATTAAGTCTGGCAAGCTTGATTTAAGCGTATTAGGTTTATAAATAGGTTAGCGTTTTTTTCTTCGTTTTGTGGTGGTTCTTTTTTCATCTAACCGTTGAACCGTATTCGGTAAGTTAGTCATAACAACTTGGGCGAAGGCTTGTAGGGCTTGCTTACGCGGATAGCTTTTGCGGAATACTAATGATACTCGACGATAGGCGTCTTTAAACTCGAGCTTGCGTGCCACAATACCACTGCCACTTGTCCAAGAGCCACGCATGGCCAGAGCCGGTACAAGGGTGCAACCAAACCCTGCGCTAACTAATTGTAATAAAGTTTCTAAGCTGGCAGCACGGAGATCGGCTAGTTCTCCTTGGTCTTTGCGTTCATGTAAATGGCATACATCCATCGCTTGCTGTGCAAGACAGTGCCCTTCAGATAGCAGCAGTAACTGGGTGTTATCCAAATCACTGCGCGTGATTTTATCTTTATCATAAAATGCATGTTTACTGGGGTGGGCTAACCAGAAAGGCTCATCAAATAAAGAGATTGTCTCGAACTCTGGTTCATCGATGTCGGTTGCCAATAAAGCCGTATCGATTTCATGATGATGTAAACGATTTAATAATATATCAGTGAGTTCTTCGGAGAGAACGAGACTCATTTGTGGATGCTGTTTTTTTAATGGGCGCAGAATAAAAGGCATCAAATATGGGCTTAAAGTGGGAATAGCACCAACCCGTAACGGACCGGCTAATGGATCTTGATGTGCTTGCGCTAACTGTTGGATCACATCAGCCTGTTCGATAATTTTATGTGCATGAGTAACAATCTGTTCCCCAATCGGGGTTATTTCTACCGAACGATTGGTGCGTTCAAAAATAGCGATACCTAGTTCATCTTCTAGTTTCTTGATTTGTCCGCTTAGGGTAGGTTGGCTTACAAAACAATGCTCAGCTGCTTTACCAAAATGATGTGTTTCAGCGACAGCGATAATATATTTTAAGTCTCGAAGGTTCATAGCACTGATAGGTTATGACGATGATTTAAGTATAAACAAATGATTTTGGATATCAATAGATATGGGCGTATTTACTCGTTACAGGTGATGCGAATGAAAGATAAAAAGACGGAATCTCATCTATAATGGGTAGTTGCTAAACTGCGGCTTTTCTTGGAAGAAAAATGAACCCAAAGTATAAAACACGTATAGCAAATGTTATTCGTTATATTGAACAGAATTTGAATAAAAAAATAAGTTTGCAAGAAGTGGCAAAGGTAAGTTGTTTTTCTGAGTTTCATTTTCATCGTATTTTTACTGGTTTTATCGGCGAAACGGTTAATGATTATATTGCAAGGCGTCGATTAGAGCAGGCAGTCAATATGTTGGTTTTCTATCCAGACAAATCTATTACCCAAGTTGCATTAGAATGTGGGTTTTCTTCGGGGGCGAATTTTGCCAAAGCAGTGAAAAATTATTTTGGTTTCAGCCCATCTCAAATACGAGATCCTTCTAAAGTAAAAAATAGCAAGATTGGAAAAGTTCTTAGCAAATATGGAAAAGCCTTTGATCCTAATCAGTTATATCCTCACAACATGCTGGATAACTCAATACAGGAAATAGGATTAAAAGGTGTCGATATGAAAATTGAAGTAAAAACACTTGAGTGCTTACCCGTTTGTATACTCGCTTCATCGGGGGGATATGAACCTACATCGCTCTTTGCTACATGGGACAAATTAAGCGAATGGGCAATCGCCCATGGTATTTCTGCCAATCAACAGCAACGATTTGCATTTTGTTATGACAATCCAGCAGTGACGCCTATTGATAAGTGTCGGTATGAAGCTGCGGTGGTTATCAGTGGTGATATTGCTGTTAATGAACCATTTGGTTTGTCTGAAATACCTGCTGGTCAATATGCGGTATGCTATTTTAAAGGGGCACCTGAACAGACTATCCAGGCACAGTTAAGTATTTATTCGCAGTGGTTGCCCAATAGTGGTTTTGAGCCGGATGCACTGCCGATGCTAGAACATTATTTGAATGATGTTAGAAATGATGGTTATGTGGAAATGGAAATCTATGTAAAATTAAAATCGCTATCATCGGCTTATTAGCGCTTGAAGTGGTGAGCCTTATTGTGAGTATCTTAGGCGTTTTGATTTGAGGGGAGTGACAAATGGAAGACATCATCATCCGATATTTGCATTTCATCAGTATTATGGTGTTGATATCTGCGTTAGTCGCGGAGCACTTGCTGGTAGCAAAAGAGGTGCCTTTGGCGACCTTCCGAAAATTAGTGGTGATTGACCAGTTATATGGTATAGCAGCGGTTGTTATATTGGCAACAGGACTGACGCTGTGGTTCGGTGTGGGGAAGCCAGCATCGTTTTATTCAAGTAATATGGTTTTCTATATTAAAATCTGCCTATTTGTTGTTGCAGGTTTGATATCATTATTTCCTACAATTTTTATTATTCGCCATCGCAAAACAGATGCTTCAGTTGTGGTGATGCCGAGTTATATTATTAATGCGATTCGTGTTCAGTTAGTGGTGTTACTTGTTATACCATTATTGGCTGTTACCATGGCGCGTGGATACGGGATGATATCATGATGAAAGCTTATCTTATTTTAGATTTTTCTGTACATAACCTAGAGCAGTTTATGGAGTATGTAAATAAAATTCCGGCCTTCATTGAAAAGCATTTAGGCCGTTATCTTGTTCGTGGTGAAATACCAACGAATATGGAAGGTGGGTGGCAACCAGAAAGAATTGTTGTACTCGAGTTTGCAAGTAGAGCGAATGCAGAAGCGTTTTTGCAAGATCCTGATGCACAGTCATTATTTGATTTGCGTCACCAGACGACAACTAGCAAACTTATTTTAGTGGATGGTTGTACTTAAAGATTATAGCGAAAAGCTATTTATCTTTGGAAAATAACAATATATTGCGGAATAATATACTATGAGTACATATATGCCGAGTTATGCATTTTCACTGGATGCGTCTGGAACTTATGTTAAAGAATTATACGGTAGTGCATTTTATTCTATTTTAGAGGCCGCTTTGGAGCGGCCGCGTGATTTTAATACGCGAAGTTATAGTTTTCGTGGCGAAGTACATATCGGTGCATTATTGCGGTTCTGTGAAGTAGAGAGATTAGTGGGGTTAGGATTCGTTGGTTATGAGTTAACAGTAATTCAAGCTTATCAACTCAAGCCAACATTAAAGTCACTGGAAAATATTACTTCATTAATTAAAACCTCACTTGAGCAAAGCCAGCTAGAACCATTAGCTCCTCTTATTGAGGTTTGTTACCATGTCGGAGAAGAGGTAGTACTTGATGATGTTAGGGCTGCTTATCAGCATAAGGGTAACTTGATGGATGTTAGTCCTTACCATACTGGGGGTGATGAAGGTGTTAATGTATTGCAGTCGGTTTTTGATTATATTAAATCACTACATGAGTTAGTTGCTTATTGTATTGAAACCCAGCGTTTGTTTATCTATTTTCATCACCCGGCATAAATGTTGTGCTCAATAGTGAGAAGCTGATAGACAAATTGGCCTAACATAGGTGGAAGGACGTTGCCCTCCACCTTAAGCCAGTGTAGTTGTTAAATATTGATAATTTTTCGACCGTCAGCACCCGGTAACACTTTTAACCGAGTAGTGTTAGCTTCTAATCGTTTATATTGGGTCGATTTTACGGTATCAATGAATATCCATTCACTCACTGCCTCTTGGTGTGATAAAGATACTTTCATAAAACCGCGATACTCTGTATTGGCATATTGCAATGGACCAGAGAATTGGACTAAGGCGTTAGCTAGTGCCGTTGGATCAATATCAGCAAGAAAGCTTTCTAAACCTGGAGATGAAACACTGGGTGTTGCAAACTCAACACCTACCGCGACACCATTTAAGGTAGCTAAGTTACTTGCCCAGGCATTATGAGTATCACCGGCAAGTGAAATTAGGTTTTTACCTAGTGCCACTGCCGTTTGTAGTACTGTTTCCCGTGCGGCAGGGTAACCATCCCAAGCATCCAAGTTTAGTGGTACCGATGGTGCAGCTAAAATAGCCTGTTCCTGTGGTGTTAAGGTATCTGGCTCGGTTTGTGTTTTTATTAGAAGTGCAGTGTAATCCTCCAGGCTAATTTGCTGGAAGATTAATGGTGCTGGTAAGGTGATGGGGGCCATTAAAACTTGTTGGCCTAGGATCTGCCAAGTAGCATGAGAACTTTGTAAGCTATAAGCTAACCAGTCAGTTTGATCATAACCAAGTAAGCTCCGATTTGGATCGGTTAAGTCAGCAGTGAACTGAGCCGTATCAAAGCTACCATTAGGTAAAAAGTAATCAGTATAGGCTAATTGTTTGTCACGACCGATAATTCGTGTATCCAACATGTGTAGGCTAAGTAAATCACCAAAATCAAAACGACGGTAAATGCGTTCGCGGTTACCTACTTCGGTTTCACGAATTGGCACCCATTCATAATAAGCCTGTAGTGCATTGGCTTTACGTTCAAAAAAGTCCCCTTCGCCTTCATTATGGTTTTCAGCACCTTCTCGCCAAGTGTCATTGGTGACTTCATGGTCGTCCCATACCATAATAAATGGTAGTCGCTGATGGGCGAGTTGTAGATCCTCATCGGTGCGATATTGTGCATAACGTCGACGGTAATCCGATAAGCTAATAATTTCATGAACTGGGTCAACAACCCGTCCCAATGCTTCAGCATCTTCTGAGGCGTATCCGTCTTTATCATATTCGTAAATATAGTCACCAAGATGAAGTACATAGTCGAGTTGTTTTGATTGCTTGGCGACTTCACGATAAACATTGAAATAGCCGGCCGGGTAATTAGAGCAAGATAGAACTGCCAAGTTAACAGCATCTACGTTATCTTTTGGTAGTGTTCGAGTTTTGCCAATAGCAGAATAAAAACCGTTACAGTTAAAGCGATAAAAATAGTGTTTACCTGGGCGTAGCCCTTCCACATCAACTTTGACTGTATAATCGACAGTTTCGTCAGTATAGGTATAGCCTTGGGCGACAAGGTGACGAAAATGTCGATCTTGAGCAACCTCCCAACTGACCAAAACAAGTACAGATGGACCTGCAATACTAGGGGTTGCCCGTGTCCAGATAATAACGCGATCATGTAAAGGATCACCGCTGGCAACACCATGTAAAAATCGTGCCGGTGTGCATGCTGTTAACATAGGGCCTGCCACGGCAACACTTGTTGTGGCTGCCATTAATTTTAAGAAATGTCGTCGTTTCGCAGTAAAAGTTGATTTCATGAGCATGCCCCGTTTGTTATCCATATTAATAGTGTTTAGTAGAGCACATTAAGTATTGAGTTTTGATGAAGCCTCAGTGGCGTTTTTATGACAGACTGTTATTACTGCATTTTGCTTTTATTGATTAGAAGTGTCAGGATAGAAAAAAAGTAAAGTTTGGGGATATGTCGATGGGGTTTAAAATCTTAAGCACCGTGATGGCGAGTATTGCGTTTGTTTTGTTTGGTTGTCTTTTAATCGTACCAGAACCAATCTTCATCTTGTTTCAAATTCCAAATGATGAGTCTGCATTTTTTATTGCGCGTAGGGCAGCCATGCTATTTGTTGGTATAGCGATACTATCTTGGTTAGGGCGCCATGCAGGGCATTCGTTATTGCGCCAAGCTGTGTGCATAGGGTTAGGTGTCAGTATGTTGGGCTTAGCCATATTAGGTACGATTGAGTACCTAAGAGGTTATGCAAGCATGGGAATTGGTTTGGCGGTATTGGCAGAGATCGTGTTAGGTGTTTCTTATTTAAGAGTATGGTTTGTTAACCGTGAGAGTGCTGAGAAGCTGTCTTGAAGGTGTTATGAATAATATTGCGAGATTACATACCTTTGCTTAATCTTGGGCAACATAATATCAGCATAATGAATGTTAGATGAAAGTAAGGTATTGTTAAGATCTATTTTTCATTCCTAAGTGTATTCTGAGACTAGATATATAAAGTATCAATTTAACACTACCCATCATCTGATTATCTTGTTTGGGTTGAAGATGAAGACAACTAGAACTTATTAAAAGGAACCTAATATGAAAAAACTAAAAGTTGGTCCTATTTTAGGGGTTGAATCAAATTCACTATATACTGTTTGTTTTTCAACCGGGCATGATGTGGCACAAGCAGCAGTATTGATAGGGGAGCAAACTGTTTCAGCAGAGAAAGTGGGGACGACGCCTTCTTCTGTTATATGGCGTGCGCAATATGATGTTGATGTTACCAATGAGCCGCAATCTTTAACTTATCAAGTGAGCGTCGATGGGGATATTGCCCAGTGCCAAAACCTAAGACAGGCGTGGTCTTTTTATGTACCAGGTTTAAATACTCCGCCAAGACTTGCGTATGCATCTTGTAATGGGTTCTCTGCGTTGGATTTAATGCATAAAACCCAAAACCCGTATCGTTTATGGGATGAAATGCTAGAGCAACATCAGCAAGAACCTTTTTCTATATTGTTAATGGGAGGTGACCAATTATATGCAGATGATATTTGGAGTAGTGTATCAGAGCTAAAGAAATGGAATTGTCTCTCTCAAGAAGAAAAAATTGCTCGCTCAGCTACCAAGGCACTATCAAAACAGGTAGATGTTTTCTATGACAATCTGTATCAAACTCGTTGGACCAACAAGTCTATGAGCTTGCTTTTTGCGACAGTACCGTCGGTAATGATGTGGGATGATCATGATATTTTTGATGGCTGGGGTAGTTATCCCGCCGAGTTACAAAACTGTGATGTTTTTCAAGAAATCTTTAAAATAGCCAGACGGTACTTTGAGTTTTTTCAGATTCGTTCTTGTAAGAATACGGCTTTGTTATCGTCTAATAGTGATCACTATGCCCATGCTTTTGGGTTTCGTGATTATCATATTCTTGCTTTGGATAATCGCGCTGAACGCACCTTGAATCAGGTGATGAGTTCGGACCAATGGTCAGTTGTGAATGGTTATCTTAACAATATGGAGGCAGATGGTCACTTACTAGTATTGTCTGCAGTGCCTGTCGTTTATCGAGATTTTTCATTTACTGAAAGTGTGGTGGATTTTACTAGTTGGGAAGAAGAGTTGACCGATGATTTAAAAGATCATTGGCGTGCTAAGGAACACCAAGGTGAGCGAGCTAGGCTTATTCACCGGTTATTAGATAATGCCAAAAAACGTCGTGCAACTAATCCAAATAATAAAACAATTATTTTGTCAGGTGATGTACACATTGGCTCGATTGGGGTCATTAATGACAAAGCGAAAGCGTGCAAAATCCATCAAGTCGTGTCCTCTGGCATTGTCCATCCTGCCCCTAGTCGTTTGCAGTGGATAGGGATTATGGCCGTGACTAATGATCGGGATGAATATTTGGATGAGGATCGAGATATTCATATTTCTATGTTGCAACCCTTCGCGTCAGATCAATATATTCGCTGTCGAAATTATGTGACCCTATCAATGGGAACAGATGAAAAATTATGGGTCAATTGGGTAAGCGAGGGCAAAGATGCACCTTATTATCCGATTCAGTAATGGCGTAAAATAAAGTTAGTTGTAAGAGGGACTCGCGTACTCTGGGCCCAATCGGTCGGTTTTACACTGAATACAAGATAAGGATGCAGTGAATATGAACGGTTGGGAAAAAGCAAAAACACTCAGTGTGTTAATCAGCAGTATCGCTATTCCTATTGTCTTAGCATTGGTGGGGCATTGGTATACAGCGGCACAAAATGCACGCGAGTTTGGCCTACAGTACGTTGAGTTAGCCGTCTCTATATTAGCGCAAGAGCCTCAGCAACATAATCGTGAGTTACGTGCTTGGGCGGCCGATGTGATCAATATTCATTCCAGTATTAAGTTGCCTAAGAATGTTAAAAAGGATTTAACGATCAAACGTTTAGATATAACTAAATTTAAGTTATTAAATGACAGGATGGGGCAGCGCGTTAATCCTTCACTCAGGCAACCCTTGCGTCGGATGCAGTAGTTTCACCATATAAATAGGCAATTTGATTTAGAGTTGTCGTATTTTAGCCACTATATTACTCTATACTTGATTCAGGGTATGGTAGTCTGTTGTCTGTTTATTTACGATCTGAATCACAGATTCAGGCTGGTTACTATCGACATAATATATAAAATAAAGATGCTTATTATCTTAAAGGAGATATGATGAGATTCTCTCGCACAATGGCTATGTTATTGATCTTATTACCACAGCTGAGCCTAGCAGTCAGCGATGCTGAATTACAACAGATTGCTGATATTGTGAATAAACAAGCGCCAGCCATGATCGACTCAGATACCGAGCTACTTGGGGCTAGTGGCAGTAACAATACCTTAACATACCGATATAAAATGGTTAACTACAAGGCAACGGACTTAGATAAAGCCAAATTCAGTCAATTACAACGTGAAGCCTTGCTAAAGAATTGTGCCAAGATTGCGGTATTGCTTAAAACGGGGATTAGTATTGTTTACAGCTACCAAGGTAAATTTGGTGAGCCTATTGCCTCGATTACCACCACCGCTAGCGATTGCAAATAATATATTTACAGGTGCATCATGGTTGTGACCATGATGCATCTTTAATGGCATATATATAGTATAATCGGCTACGTTTTGTTGGAGGTAGCTGATTTGTCTGATCCCCTTATCGAAGTTCATCAACTCACCAAACATTATCCCAAAGTCAAAGCAGTGAACGGTGTTGATCTTGTTTTGCCGCAGGGAATTTGCTTGGGCTTACTAGGCCCTAACGGTGCGGGTAAAACAACTACGGTGGAAATGTTAGAAGGTATCAGTTCTCCTACCTCCGGGGAGATCCGCTATAAAGGTAAAGCCTTAAGTGAGAGGTTTCGGCAAGAAGCGGGGATTATGTTTCAGTCAACAGCCTTACAAGACTTTATCACCGTGCGTGAGACGTTGGCGATGTTTGCTCGGTTTTATAATAAAAATGCTGATATTGAGTCATTAATTGAACGTTGTAACTTAACTGAGTATTTAGATAGAGATAATCGACAATTATCCGGTGGTCAGCGTCAACGTTTGTTACTTGCGATTGCTTTAGTGAATGATCCTGAAATTGTTTTTTTAGATGAGCCCACGACAGGGCTAGACCCTCAGGCGCGGCGGAATTTTTGGGATTTAATTGAAGATATAAAAGCAGAGGGTAAAACGATTTTACTAACAACCCATTATATGGATGAAGCATATGTATTATGTGATGAGATTGCCATTATGGATCACGGTAAAATTATTGCCCAAGGCACGCCTGCTGCATTACTCGCTGAGCATTTCAATGATGTGATCTTGCAGCTTCCAGAAGAAGATATTGTCGATATTGATGTGATTAGTGAGCCTGTGCAGCAACAAAAAGGCATAGTTGAAATTACCACAAGTGATGTGAATACAACAATTGCAGGCTTGATTGAAAAAGGTATTTCACTTTCGCACTTGCAAGTCCGCTCGCGTAATTTAGATGACTTGTTTTTAGAGCTAACCGGTAAAGCGCTGCGGGCATAGTAGGGGTAGATATGTTTAAACGTTTTTTAGCGCTATTAAATGCACGTAATAAAGAGTTTTTACGTGATCGCTCTTCTTTGAGCTGGAATATTATTATGCCCGTGTTGATTATTGTTGGCTTTGCGTTTGCCTTTAATGGTGATTTCGATGCGCAATATAAAGTGGGTGTGGCGAAATTAGATGAGGCAAAAATACATATTCCCGATTTTTTAGCAACAGAGTATATTGAGTTTATTGCCATTGACGATAGTGAAAAAGCAAAGATCAGTGTACAGCGACATCAACTTGATATGTTAGTTGATGTACAGCAAAAATATTATTGGGTTAATGACCAGTCGCCAAATGGTTACTTGGTGGAAAAAATCATGCAAGCCAGTGATGCTGCCTCGTTTGTAAAACAGACGGTCAGTGGACGTGAAATTCGTTATGTTGATTGGGTGATACCCGGTGTATTGTCCATGAATATGATGTTTAGTGCGTTATTTGGTGTTGGTTATGTGATTGTGCGGTATCGCAAAAATGGCATGCTCAAACGGCTTAAAGCAACACCTTTGTCCGCTTTTGAATATTTAAGTGTGCAAATAGTATCACGTTTAATATTAATCATGCTTATTACGGTACTGATATTTTATGGTACGCATATTTTCATTGATTATGCGATGTATGGTTCGCATCTTAATCTGTTTTTGATCTTTGCCCTGGGAACGGTCAGCATGATTAGTTTGAGCTTAGTCGTGGCTGCCCGTATTACCAGTGAAGAAGCGGCCGGCGGCTTACTTAACTTAGTTAGTTGGCCGATGATGTTTTTATCCGGTGTTTGGTTCTCATTAGAAGGGGCCAACCCGATATTGCAGCAAGTGGCGCAGGTTTTTCCGTTAACGCATGTGACCGATGCTGCACGCGCTATTATGATTGATGGCGCGGGTCTACTGGATGTCATGCAGCATATTATTGTGCTGGTTGTGCAAGCGGTTATATTTTTATTGATAGGAACATATACTTTCCGTTGGGAATAGTCGTATTAGCGCTTAGGAATATCTGTGACATCCGGTGAGTATTCGTCATAGGTTGGAATATCACCCGCGCTACAAGACCAGCTACTACGTGAGCCCCAAAAAATATGTGCACTGGGTTGTGTATTTGGCTCATTATCTAATGAACCGGCAGGTATTACTGCTACACCCATTGAGGGTGCAAGCCGTGGCATGGGGCTGCCACATTGTTGGCAAAAACAACTCGCAAAGCGTTCTGCTTCTGGGACTTTATAATTTATTAGCTGCTCTTCCCCCGAAAGCCAAGTGATCTTATCTGTCTTCAACATGATGTTGGTGGCATGTCCAGTACCGGTTGTTTTACGGCAACGTTGGCAATGGCAGTGATAAAAGCGTGTTGCTTCGCCTTCAATTTCATAACGGACAGTTTGGCATAGGCAGCTACCGGTTAAGATCATGGTTTCCCTCCATTGAAAACGTTCATTTAGTACTAACTCATTATAAATAACGAGGAATTGCCTGCGGCGTAGCGCGAGTATTTTTTGATGATATCACTGGGCGCAGTTGTGAACTAGTTACTGCCTTTATTGTGAAAGTAATTTCATAATTCTTTCACCTAGCTATCTGAATCTTATTGATATTTAAGGTTTAGGTTTTGAACTCATTAACCATTATTTGGGAGAGTCATATGCTTGATATGAAGCAGATTAAAGAAAATGTCTCGAGTAAAATTAAGACATATCAACAGCCTGAAGCAAGTACTAGCTCTGCGGAATTTCCGGTACGCGAAACACGTCAACAAACACCTGTGAAATCAACCAATACCGCTGCTATTGGTGAATCCATTCGTATCAACGGTGATGTTACCGGTGATGAGAACCTAATTATCCAGGGTAAAGTGGAAGGGACCATTAGAGTAAAAGGACATAATGTGACGATTAGTCGCAGTGGTAGAGTCAAAGCAAATATTACCGCCAATCAAATTATTGTTGAGGGCGAGTTAGTGGGTGATATGAATGGCGATGAGAAAGTGGTTATCCGTGAAACGGGTAATGTGCATGGTAATATTGTTTCGCCACGGGTGACCTTAGAAGACGGTGCTTTGTTTAAAGGTAGTATTGAAATGGAACCACACCAAAAAGCAACCACAAGTACATCTAGTAAAGATAATGCTGGTTTAAAATCGGCTTAATGTCGTGATATAGAATAATGATCGGGGCTACATCGTTAGCCAACCAAGAAGACGGATTGACCATGGGCAGTCCGCTCTTGTTTGGTGCCTTACAGTCACTTACTGAACAGCCACACTATACGGTTTGGGATCCACAGCCTGCAACCCAAGGGTTGTTGGATTACTTTTCCTTGTCATGTTGTACGCTTTATCTGCCTGCATGTCGGGATGCGTTGTGTCAGTTACCGATAGAAGAAGCGGAGAGCTCGCTTGATACGGTTTTTCCTCAGTTATTTTCGTTTGATGATGCATCATTCAAACCCATCAAACTATTATTACTTTGGGATTTACCCAATTATCTTCAGCCGAGTGTTCTATCTGCGTTGATTCAGTATTTAACACCACGATTAGATCCTCACGTTGTGATACATAGTTTTATTTATACCAGTCAATCTATGCCGGAAACACCCGCCTTATTTCGGTTTGTTGAGCAGCAAAAATTACATGTTGTTTCCACATCTGTTAGAACATGTACATGTCCAATGTATTATCAAGAAAAGTTACATAAACTATTTAACCCGTTTCGGGTACAGCGTTCTATTTTATTATCCAATGGGATACAAGAATATGTGTTGACCTCATAGGCGGTGGTTTGCACAGTCGTTTCTTGATCAAGAAATAACCATATTGACTAAAAAGAGGCTAAAGCGTGCTATTGGCACTCGACGAATTCGTTGTATTTCAGTATAACAAGCTAACTTAACGCATCATCAGGGGTGCGCTATGTATTGCGAATTTTTTGGGTTGCGTGATTATCCGTTTCTATCAACGGCTGATCGACGGTTTTTCTATCTAAGCCATGCACAGGCACAGGCCAAGGAATATCTGGGCTATTTGTTAGTCATTCGAGATGGTATTGTCGTGATGACCGGCGAGCCGGGAGTGGGGAAATCTGTTTTACTGGACCAGGCGATAACAGATTTAACCGATGATGTGTTTGTTGCACAACTACAGCATACCTCGTTGCGAGATGATGAGTTTTTGTTTGCGGTATGTCGTCAATTTGATTGCCTTCCTGAACACATTAATAAAGCCACGCTATTTAATGCGATTCGAGACTTTGCTATGGACCAGCATTTGTCGATGCGCCCCGTGTTATTGGTCATCGATGAGGCGCATAACCTCAATGCTCAAGTATTAGAAGAAATTCGTTTATTAGCAAACTTAGAAATGTTTGGTCGCAAGTTGATCCAAGTCGTATTAATGGGGCAGCCTGAGTTGGGGATGAAATTAAGCGCCTTACCCAGCGACAACTTTTCACAACTGGTTCGTTTAAATCATCAGCTCATGCCACTGAGTAGAGAAGAGATCAGTGAATACATTGATTATCGATTATATGTGGCAGGTAATGATGGCCGGATTGTTTTCCCTAAAGAGTTATTAGATGGCATTATTTGCTATACCGGTGGTATTCCTCGGTTGATTAATCAGTTGTGCGATATGATGTTAGTAACCGCATATATTAATAAAACCATGACAATTGATAATCGCTGTTTGCACAGTGCAATCCATAAATTAGCATGGCCAATATATATAGGTCGTAAAAGTGATATGCCACAGCAAACAATTACGCAAGATGATATTGCCATTCGCCCTTTACCACTACTTGTTGTCCGTAAGCGTGATGTGATTATCGGTAAATATTTATTGAATCGTAAGCGCATGTTAATTGGGCGGCAAAAGAATTTAGATATTTGTATTGATGAGGTGAAGTCAAGCCGTATCCATGCGCAGCTTGTTTATCTCGATCAACAATTTTTTATTCATGACCTCAATAGCCATAACGGTACCTATTTAAGCGATCAAAGAATTAAATGGTATGCCTTATCTGACATGGATAAGTTACGTATTGGTGAGCATACCTTAGAGTACCAGTTGTCAGAGCTAGAACAAGCCGCTACACTGGATAGTGAACAAAGCCTAGATATACCCATGGCTATTGCGTAATAGTGGTAATTATATTAAGTTTTAGCAATTGATGTTGTTTTGCTGGGTTATTATGCCAAAACATGAAAATAAGCAATGCCCTCGTTGTCATCAAGACTTTGAGTGCAAATCCGGAAATATATTGTTGTGTCAGTGTCAAACAGTGGCGCTGAAATCAGAACACCTTGCCTTTATTAAAGAAAAGTTTACTGATTGTTTATGTGCCGCTTGTTTAACAGATATCCGGACGATATACGAAAGCGAGCAGTTTTCTGAGCGTTTGAATACCTTTCTAAAGCTAGGCTGGCGTTAAACACGATTTAGGGAGAAATAAGTGAAGGATATTATTCCAATTATTAGCTTATGTTTATTTGTTGGTTTTCTTTTGGCGGGTTAATCATTTACATCATTACCAATTAGTTCTATTTCATCAGGTTGTTTTGCTATGTCTTCTTGGCCGAACAGGATTGTCTGTTTAACAGAAGAAACCACTGAAGCCCTCTATATGATGGGTGAGCAGGATCGGATTGTTGGCATATCCGGTTATACGGTTCGTCCACCACAAGCAAGAAAAGAAAAGCCCAAAGTTTCTGCCTTTACCAGTGCCCGGATAGATAAAATTTTGGCACTTGAACCTGATCTCGTGTTGGGTTTCTCGGATATGCAGGCCGCTATTGCTGCTGAGTTAGTACGTTGTGGTATTGAAGTACATATTTTTAATCAGCGTAGTGTCGATGGTATTTATCGTATGTTGTTGTCGTTAAGTGCGATGATTGGGCAGCCGAGCAAGGGCGAAGCCTTGGTTACGACATTGCAAGCGCATATTTCGGATATTCAGGCAACAGCCGCACAGTTACCGCGTAGACCAAAAGTCTATTTTGAAGAATGGTATGATCCGCTTATTAGCGGCATAGGTTGGGTTTCAGAGTTAATCCATATCGCTGGCGGGGAAGATTGTTTTGGTGAACTTGCGCAAGCATCTTTAGCGCAACAGCGTATTATTCAAAGTACAGATGAAGTGGTTGCCCGCGCACCGGATATTATTTTGGGTTCTTGGTGTGGTCGTAAATTCCAGCCGCAAAAACTGGCTGAGCGGCCGGGCTGGCAGCAGATTCCCGCTATTGCGAACCAGCATGTGTATGAAATTAAATCGGCTGACATATTACAGCCTGGCCCCGCCGCTTTGACCGATGGTGTACATCAAATGCATCATCTCTTTCAACAATGGTCTGGTATGATATAGCATAGTTTTAATTGATAGGACTAATGTGGCTATGTCGTATGCTTATAAACTTAGT
>CAZPAE010000007.1:0-15524 GCA_964584455.1 uncultured Thioalkalispiraceae bacterium | reverse complement strand
ATGAAGGCTCGACCATTGGCCAAGCTGTCGAGAGTGAACTCAAAGGTAAAGAAGCTTTAATCATCACATTTTGGAAAAGCTTTGAAGACCATGAAGAATCGCATAAATCGGACACCTTCCAGCCACTATTCAAAAAAGTGCTAGAACTATGCGAAAACGGTAACGAGGAAATTGCTTATGAAATGCTCTGGCAAGGAAAGGCCTATTCAGCAGAAGAAGCTAAAGCGGCACGTGAAGCCAAAGACGCACACGCAGCCTAATTGCTACGTAAAACTGCAGTAGAAAAAGCGCATTCATTTATGCGCTTTTTTTATGCCGGTTGATAAAACAACCAATGAAAACCCGCATTATAAAAAACATGTAAGACAATGGGCGCCAACAAGGTTTGATAACGCTCCTTCGCATAACCGAATACCAAGGATGGAAAAAATACCGCTAAGGCCCACTGCCAGGGCTGAAAAAATAAGTGTAATGCCGCAAAACAAAGACTCGTAATGATGTTGGCATCACTGACAATACGGCAAGTGGAGGTTCTGATTCGCCGTTGCCAATATTCCTGCACTAATCCGCGAAAAACGATTTCTTCTAAAACAGGATAGAGCACCACCAAAGAGAGAAACAGCCACCCGTGGTGCTGTGGCCAGCTTAAATCGACGCTAGGCGAACTATATATATAGTATACCGACCAAAATACCGGGCCTAAGATTAACAAACCATAGAACTGTTTGCTAAAAATGAAATCAGAATCAGTACGCCATATTTCCATCATTGGAATATTGTAGAGGGTTATGCTAATAAGTGAATATCATTAATGTGAATGGAATGAAAATGCCCTTGTATAGCAGGCAACGTGCCATGAAATGGCATATCTACGGATTGGTTTTGTTGACAGGCTTATTACTGGCCTGCCAACCGAGCGTTCATGGCGTCGACACCAAAGCAAATTCGCCAACTTGGTCCGTTAGTCTCACTATCAGCGGAGGATTCACCGGGCAAATACAATCCATTAGCATTGATGAGCAAGGCATGGCGTTGTTCACAGATCGCAAAAAACAACTAAAAACGCGTCAAAAATTGGGGACAACACAGTTGCAACAGCTTGAAAAACTGGTTAAATATTTATCAGATCAACCGACTGCCGCCACACCGCCCAGCAAATCGTGTCGTGATTGCCAACGCTATGCGCTGCACTTTCGCTACGCGGATAAAACAGGCCGCCGAACACTGACTGATCTGAATGTAACAAAATCCGATGCCACGGAATTAATTCAAGCGTTACGCACACTAACCAAACAACGCATGCCATAGCGAGCCAATCGCCAAATTATATTGCGGGGAAAATAGCATGTTAAAACAGACCGGCTACGTCTTAGCATTCATGCTCTTAAGTGTTGCGGCTAACGCTAACGACATGGAGTTGATTGCCACGGATAAAGTAAAAGCAAAGCAAGCGAACAATAAAGTACGGATGTTGCGGGGTAAGAAAGGCCCCTTAACCATTGAACGCCGCCAAGGCAGAGCATTAAAAGATCAGGTCAAGCATCAGTTCGCGCCCCAATTTGGTATACGCTCTCCTGAGCGACAATTAAAAACCAAAAAACATCGCGCTCATGGTGCACGACAACATATTCGTTATCAGCAAATGCACGAGGGCATACCGGTAATCGGCGGAGAATTAGTTGCCAATACCAATACTCAGAATCAATTAACCTCAATGTCGGGGAAGGTTGGTCAAGTCAATCTTCAAAACCACCACCCAACCATTACAGCGGAGCAAGCAAAACTGATCGCCATTAATGCTGTTGCTAAATGGTATGGATTAGCTTTTTATCAACAACAAACAACCGAACCCAGTTTATCGATTTTTGATCCGAGTTTAGTGATTCGTTCTGCTAAAGCATCAAACAATCTAGTCTGGCAACTGAATGTAACGCCCACCACCCTCGCGCCGATTAATGAGTATTTACTTATTGATGCCCACGATGGTGGTATTGTGCATCACTATAATCAAGTGGATACCGCGCTAGCCCGTGCAACCTACACAGCTAACAATACTCAAACCTTACCCGGTACTCTAGTGTGTGATGAAACTGATCCCACCTGTAGTGCCGGTGATCAAGATGCACAAGATGCGCATAACTATGCAGAAGACACCTACAATTACTACTTCACCACTCATGGTCGTGATGGTATTGATAATGCGGGTATGACGATCACATCAACGGTTCACTTTGGTAATGTAGCCAATGCATTTTGGTCTGGTAGTCGCCAACAAGTGGCTTATGGCGATGGATTTGCAGCTGATGATGTGGTGGCCCATGAACTCACCCATGGTGTCACTGAGTTTACTTCCGGGTTATATTATTACTCTGAGTCTGGTGCAATTAATGAATCGTTCTCTGATATCTGGGGTGAGTTTGTTGATCAAACTAACGGTGCCGGTAACGATGCGGCAGGTGTTGCTTGGCAAGTGGGTGAAGATTTACCCGCAAGTACCGGCGTGATACGTAACATGGCCGATCCCACGATCTATGGTGATCCCGATAGAATGACCAGTAATTTATTTTATACCGGCGCAGCAGATAACGGTGGCGTGCATATTAATAGCGGTGTAAATAATAAAGCCGCTTACCTTATGGTTGAAGGCGGTAACTTTAATGGGCAAACCATTACTGCTATCGGCATGACGAAAACCGCTCATATCTACTATGAAGTGCAAACAAACTTACTCACCTCCGGCGCAGATTACCTTGATCTTTACAATGCGCTGATACAAGCTTGTAACAATCTGGTTGGCACACACAGTATTACGAACAGTGACTGCAACCAAGTACAAGCCGCCCTCACCGCAGTGGAAATGAACCAATCACCCTCTGCGTCCTATGCTCCCAGTGCAGATATTTGTACCTCGGGTAGTGCTTACGATCTGTTTGCCGATAACTTCGAAACCAACACGCTAAACAATTGGTCTATTTCCGTATCGCAAGGCTCAAACGTATGGAATACCGGTAATACAAACCTGGCAAGCAATTCCGGTAACTACACACTACAAGGTGCCGGTGCATCAACTGGCTTTATTAATGATGCCACTATCGCAACCAATACGGGGGTACGCGTACCCGCCTCGACCACAGCTTATATTCATTTTGATCATGCTTTTTATTTTGAACGCTCTGGTAATATTAATTACGATGGTGGCGTGATTGAATACAGTATCGATAATGGTAATAACTGGACTGATGCCAACAGCTTAATTGAAAGTGGTCGTGACTATACCGGGCAACTAGGCGGAGACAATCCGCTGTCAGGTCGTAATGCCTTTGCCAGCTTTAGTCATGGCTTTAACTCAACTAGGCTCAATCTCAGTTCACTAGTGGGTGAAACCGTTTTATTCCGGTTTCGTAATACCGCCGATCAATCGGTTGCCTCTGGTATTTGGACCATCGATAATTTTCGCATTTATTTATGCGCCAACAATGCGCCCCCCATACCCAATGCAGGTCCGGATCAATCCACTACTGGCGAGGTACTAGTACAACTCTCTGGTGCAATTTCTGACTTAGATGGGGACGCACTCACTTTCAGTTGGAGCCAAACTGGCGGTACACCAGTAACACTCACTAATGCCAATAGCCTTAACCCCAGCTTTACAACCCCTAGGGATAACACCGCCATTGTATTCAGCTTATCTGTCACCGATAGCCAAGGACAAACAGAAACCGATAGTGTGACCATCAATGTTCAGTATTTATTAAATGCCGGCGCTCAACGCGGCGGCAATGGTTGTACCCTGAGCGAGCAAGGTCGATTTGATCCCATTTGGTTGCTGATATTACTGTTAGTTTCCGCTGTACATATACTGCGACGCACGGGATAAATACCCAAATGTGACACTGTGACATGGCGGACATAAGCCGGGATTTTTATCTATGCCCTCATAAATTTACCGACTACTCTGTTTTCACAGAGTATTGTATAGTGGGCCTCCGTTCTCGCGCGGATAACACTGCCCGCAGCGTAAAAACTTGATTTAGATATAGTTTTTAAAAAATGAAAAAATGACGTCCGTCCACATAGGAAGGATGCCTAACTGTGAGGAAACATGCATGATTAAACCTGTCGGTTCTGATGAACTCCAACCACGCTTCGTCTACGACGTCAGTGAACACGATAAATTAACCGCTGAAGCTGAATCTTTACCTTCAGTGATTATCAGCTCGCAAGCGGCAGGCAATGCCGTTATGTTGGGAGCCGGTTATTTCAACCCATTGAAAGGCTTCATGAACGTTGCCGATGCCATGGGCGCCGCAGAGAAAATGACCCTAAGCGATGGCAGCTTCTTTCCAGTCCCCCTGCTTTGTTTATTAGAAAATGCTGATGCAATTGCAGATGCCAAACGTATCGCACTACGCGACCCTAACGTTGATGGCAATCCCGTGCTGGCTATTATGGATGTTGAAGCCATTGAAACTGTCAGCGATGAACAAATGAAAACCATGACGGATAAAGTTTATCGCACCGATGATATGGATCACCCTGGGGTTAACGCTTTTAATAGCCAAGGTCGTGTTGCCGTTTCTGGCGCTATCCAAGTATTGAATTTCAGTTACTTCCAAACAGAGTTTCCTGATACTTTCCGTACCGCAGTGGAAATTCGTAATGACATCGCTGAACGTGGCTGGAAAAAAATCGTCGCCTTCCAAACGCGTAACCCGATGCACTTAGCACACGAAGAACTCTGCCATATGGCAATGGATCGGTTGGATTGTGATGGGCTCGTGATTCACATGCTATTAGGAAAGCTTAAGCCAGGCGATATTCCAGCGCCGGTACGTGACGCGGCGATTCGTAAAATGGTTGAGCTTTACTTCCCACCTAATAGTGCTATGGTCACCGGCTATGGTTTTGATATGTTATATGCAGGCCCACGTGAAGCCGTATTACATGCTTATTTCCGTCAAAACATGGGCGCAACCCACTTTATCATTGGCCGTGATCATGCCGGTGTGGGTGATTACTACGGTGCCTTCGATGCACAAACTATTTTCCATGATGAAGTGCCTAAAGGCGCATTAGATATTCAAATCTTTGAAGCAGACCATACCGCTTGGTCGAAGAAGCTTAATAAGGTTGTGATGATGCGTGAAGCACCTGATCATGAAAAAGAAGACTTTGTACTGTTATCAGGCACTAAGGTACGAGAAATGCTAGGTAATGGCATTGCACCACCTAAAGAGTTCTCACGCCCAGAAGTCGCACAAATTCTGATTAACTATTATCAAAGTTTATAAACGAGTTCTTATCATATGAAACACTAAGCCCGTCAATGATTGACGGGCTTTTTTTATGCCCCTAACGGCATTTTTAGTAGCTCAATCATACTCTGTCACACAACAGTCATTTATTAAGTCGAAGAAATACAATATAATTATCCTCGCCCCTAAAATAAATTTTTATAAAACAATAGCCTAACCTTTACGGGGGAAATTCAATGAAATACCTTTCTATCCATAGCATTAGTATCGCACTTTTATTATTCATCAACGCTCATATCGCCCAGGCTTCCTGGATCACCAGTATTGATGAATTCAATATTGATCAAAATAGCGCAAGTGTTGTCAGTGAGGATTTTTCAAGCGATCTGGCATCACCCTTTAACATCAACTTTCCTTTATCTACCGACAATGGCCGTGGACTCATTGATTCACAATCCGCAGGCTATGGTACGTCTAGAATATCGGGTCGTGAACGTTGGTTTCAGCGTGCCCGTAGCAATCAATGGCTACATAGCAATGATACCTTTCTTGTTAGCAGTGTATTTGACATCGTTAAACCGGATGCCCCAGGCCGCTATGGTATTCGCCTAACTGATCAATGCGGTAGCTGCACTAACAATGACCTGGTTGATATTGGTCTTCGATTTAGCGCATTAGGCAACGTCGACGTTGCTTATCGATATAATAATGATGTGCGTAGTGTCGCATTAGCCGATGGCTTTGACTTTGCCCAATCAACCGGCCCCATCGATGTTTCTCCTTATTCACAAGTATCATTGTTTTTGAAAAATGACGGAGATGGCTTAATTGATGCCGGTTTCCTTTTGCTTGATAACATCGGTAGTTTTGATCTTGCATCAATGTATGATGATATTAACTGGTTTAGCACCGGTTATCATATTTTCAATAATGAAAACCGGGTACGGGCAGAATTTTATAATACTGAAATTGTTAGACAAGTACCTGAACCACCAACTATCGCCTTGCTAATGACCGCATTGCTTGGCATAACATTTTTACGTCGTCGTAAAACAAGAGCTTAGCAATGTAAAATAAAACCAAGGAAGCATAAATATCGGGCTTCCTTGGTTTTTTATAGTGACAATTCAAATGACGGCATCAAACATCTAATCCCATATTTCTAGTATTGAAAAATACATAGTTAAGGATTATGATCACGCTTTAATTTTTATTTTGTATTCTCGGGGGAAATTATTATGAAACTAACACGCACATTTATTTTATCTATAAGTTTATTCAATTTTATTGCTTGTGGAGGTGGCGGTGGTGGCTCAGCCAATACAACTCCACCAACATCAACAACTATTACCGATACCAATAGCCAAAATATTGTTACTGCCTTGTCGCGGATATTAATGGGTATTGTATTAGGCTCAGGGCCAATAGAAGATTACATTGGTTTGAA
Organism: uncultured Thioalkalispiraceae bacterium; assembly: GCA_964584455.1. Taxonomy (GTDB): domain Bacteria; phylum Pseudomonadota; class Gammaproteobacteria; order UBA6429; family Thiohalophilaceae; genus CAZPAE01. The sequence continues at coordinate 8,822 of CAZPAE010000007.1, read as the reverse complement.
AAACTATACTTGTAATCCTGGTAGTTTTGTCACAAATGAAGATGCTATAAACCTTACAGCAACGCTCACTTTCACAAATTGTCGTTCCAGTTTTTCTACTCGTTATGATGGCTCATTAGTCTTATCAAACCCAACGGTTGCACCTAACACTGGCTTCGATGTAACGTTTAATAACCTGCTTGTTAGTCAAACTGCATTTCGAGGAACACCAAATAATATTGAGATACAAATAGATGGCACTATCAGCATAACATTAACACCGAGCGGAACAACTTCAACCTACACTATCAGTAGCCCATCACTTTCTGTTACAAGCGACGGAAATACACATACACTTAAAGACTTTAATTTTACAGGAACAACCCAATCGGCTGGTGATGCCAGTTTCACTTTAACAGGAAACCTCACTAGTACCAGTTTCCCTGATACTGTTACCATATCTACACCTATAACATTTTCAAAAGCCAGTACTGATCGTCGATATCCATATATAGGGCAGCTTCTTTTTAATGGCGACAATAATACCTACCTAGCTATATCAACGAACGGTGGTGAAAACTTTACACCGGAAACTGATCAAGTCAGCATTGACGTTAATGGCATAATCACAAACCAGAGCTGGGATGATTTTCGAGTTTGGGCAGGATTACTAGAAACGTATAGTCAACGACATAATTAGTAATATAGTTTAATGTCTACAAAAACTCAGACCTAATATAGGTCTGAGTTTTTTAATCGATATCCCTGCTGACTTAGACATGTTTATATTGATCATAGATAGCCATAATTTTATCTAAACAATCATCAAAGGCTGCAACCACATCGGGATCGAAATGTTTGCCTGCCTCCTCATGTATCAGGGCAATGGCTTTGTCCACCGGCCAAGCTTCTTTATAAGGGCGCTTAGAGGTAAGCGCATCAAACACATCACCCACGGCAATAATCCGTGCGGATAAAGGAATGGCTTCACCACTGAGTTGATTAGGATAACCATTGCCATCATATTTCTCATGATGCCCTTCGGCGATTTCTATACCAATCTGAAAAACACTACGACCCACTTTATTCATTTCTTGTTCACAGCGCCGCAATACATCCGCTCCGACCGAAGGATGTACCTGCATTTGTGCAAACTCTTCTTTTGTTAAGGCACCGGGCTTTAATAAAATGGCATCACTCACCCCAACCTTACCAATATCATGCATGGGTGCAAATTGGAAAATTTGCCTAACATAGCTGGGTGTAATGATCTCTCGATACTTATCAGTATTGGCTAAGGCTTCTGCAATATAAGCGGAATAGTGACTCATGCGAAATAAATGGTCACCGGTTTCAGGATCACGACTCTCTGCTAACTTAGCTAAACCTTTTACTGCTGATATCACTAAGGTTTCCATACCGGTTGTTGCTTCAAAGCTATGCTGTACTTGTACTGCTAAATTCTTCACAAAGTCTATATCATCTTGATGATAGGCATTTTGTTGTTTCGTGGCTAAGACTAAAATAGCCGTATCTTGGTGTGAGTTAGTGATCGGCATAAAAAACATCGAGGCAAAACCGGCTTGAGTTAAATCTTGCATAAACCGATCTTTATCCCATGTCTTCGCTTGTTTAGTTTTTATATCCCAACAATAAGGCACCTGCGACTGCTCAACTTGCTGAAACACGGTATCCTCAGCAGGATAACTATTAAATACCGGCACCACATGCTGTTGCTCTGAATATTCACGCTCTACGGTATAAATAGTTGGATCTTGAGTACGACGTAAAATCCCGACCCAATCCACGGGTAGTACTTGGGGAAAAGCTTGGTAAACCGTCTCTAGGGTTTTATCCAATGTTGTCGACTTAGTTAGTTCGTTGGTTAGCCGAAACATATTGGAAATACGCCGGGTTAAATGATTGAATGTTTTCGTCATCACACCAATCTCATTGTGACTTTGGTAGTCAATTTGGTGTGATAACTCACCTAAGGCAACTCGTTCAAAGCCTTTCACGGCAATATCGATAGGCCTGAAAATACGTTTATAAATGATAAAGAGTATTGTCAAACTAATCACAATAATCGTCAGAATAGCTAATTGATTAAGCCTTCTAATCTCCGTGAGTTTGTCTTGCATCATGCTTTGAAATGTTTGGGCAAGATTTTTAGTGGTACGCAATAGTATTTCTTCATTCAATACCACATAACTGGCCACTTGCTCATAGTCTGCTTCTAATGTGTAACTTTTCATTAGCCGCTTAAGTTTGTTTTCGTAACGATGCCATGTGGCTGCGGTCTTTTTCATTTGTGAGCGGGCACTGGGATTCCATTTACAAACCAATTTGGTTGACTGTGGATCAATCAATGCCACTTTGGCGCTGACTGCCCTAAAAGGATTAGACTGCGTCACATAACCGCCATCTAGCAATTCTGCCGCAATAGTGCGTTGTTCTAAGGAGGCGATAATATTGCCAAAATTATTTAATTGTGCATCAAGATACGATAAATATCGTTCATGCTCACGGGCTGACGTCGCCTGTCGATCACTGAGGCTATAAAGATAATGGTTACTGTGTTGTGTGACCCCTTGTGCAATGACACGTAGTTGCCCAGCCAAGTTTAAAATTAAATAATCATGTTGGCGCAAGTTCACTAAATAAACTGATGTGCTGACTAACCCAATCAGCACCACAAACTGCACCACCAACAACATGGATAATTGAGATTTAATGGATTTGAGCAAAACCATACCCTATTTAAAGCTTGGCTTGCTGCTATTATCGGCCCAATAGCTATGGAGATTAAATCATACTCACTATTGTTAGCAGCCCTAACTAAACGACTTTTTTATCAATTAGTTAGAGTAAACTGAATACCTAATTAAAGTATTTATATTGTCTGGCTACAAAAAAAGGGACGCAACACGTCCCTTTTTATATCTCACCACCAGCTAGCGACTAATTGGTCGTTGTTGAGTACAAACCTTTTTGTGTCGCTGAATCATATTGCTCTACTTGCTTCATCACTAAGCCAATGGCATCAGCATAAGGTACGGTACCGGCTTTGCGAATAATTTCACGGCCTTCGCGAGACAAGGCAAAGGTAATAAAGTCTTTTACTTTCTTATCCGCGGACGCACGCCCCTGAGTTACCAAATAAAGGGGGCGATACAAAGCATAATCACCTTTCTTAATATTATCGTAGCTCGGGTCTTTGCCATTAAGCTTGAGTAGCTTTACGTTACGTCGCTTGGCACTACTAATCCCGGTTGCGCCAATGCCAAAACGATCTTTTTCAATGGCTTTTTCCAATGGCCCGGTGGATCTCATGATATGACTAGACACAAACTCTTGATTGTAATTAGCAAATACCAACTCACGTAAAGTGCGCCCAACCCCTGAAATCTTGCCACGGCGTATATACAGCTCGATGGGAACATTAGGGCCACCAAGTTGATTCCAGTTTTTGATTTTACCGGTATAAAGCTGCTTAAGCTGCGCCACACTGATACTCTCGACAGGGTTGTCAGGGTGCACAATCACCGCAATCGCATCCCATGCCACAGGTACTTGATAGGCACTACGCTCTTTGGCACTGCTATCAATGACGGTTCGACATGCGCCACCGATATCAATGTCCCCTTTGGCCGCATCTCGAATCCCCTTGGTTGCACCACCACCGTTTAAGGTAATTTTAATCCCGGTTTTTTTCTCATAGGCCTTGGCAAGCTCTGCCATAAACGCTTTTTTCGTTATACCACAACCACCCCAGACAATACTTTTGTCGTCTGATACCGCATAAGAGGGCACGGCCACGACTGATAAAAGCATGGCAAGCGTTGCTGCCACCGTTATCCGCATTCGCATAAAAGTACTCCTCGTTTCATTTTATATGCCTGGCTCGAAAATGGGCCGGCACAGTCTGTTCACCCTATTATATCGTCTTAATATAATTACGGCTTTAATATTGATTGATAAATCAACTAGTTAGGATTCATAAGCTGTTGATATTTATGCCATTTCTGACAAGCTTAAATTATATACAACGAAAAAGATGACTATAAGGCAAGTAATTCATTGCCTTACATAAAATGGCGGGAATAATCGCGTTTGGCTAATCAGCCGAGGGAGAAATTAATCCGTTTTATCTGGTTTGTTAGCCGCTACCGACCACTGTACAAAAGTATTGTCACGCTGGTATTTGGCATACAGTTCACGCGCTTTCGCTGAAGGTGTCCCGTCTAAAGGCAAACCCACGTCGACCATAGCGGTTAACAAATCATGAATAAACTTATAACGTGGATCGTCGGCTAATGCCTTATCGATCTGCGCTTGCGATGTGTGTTTCTTGTTTTCAGGAAACGCCAAGATTTCACCTGACATACCTCACCTCCCGTTCTACATAGGCCCAACTATAACCATTGGAAGCCCAATAATACCATATTAAATATACGGTATAATAGGGCTTTCTGGGCCCTCAAGCCGCTAGCGAGAGGTGGTGTATAAGCCGCGTGCCGTTGCCTTGTCGTATTGTTCGATTTGTTTCATTACCAGCCCCATCGCTTCTGCATAAGGTACCGAACCTGCCTGACGAATCACTTCTCGCCCCTCACGGGACAAGGCAAAGGTAATGAAATCTTTTACTTTTTTGTCTGCTGAAGCCGCACCCCGCGTCACAAGATATAGCGGCCGATAAAGCACATAAGACCCGCTACGAATATTCTCATAACTGGGATCTTTACCGTTGAGCTTTAAAATTTTTACATCACGTCGCTTGGCACTACTCACCCCTGTTGTCCCAATACCCAACATATTTTTCTCGACCCCCTTCTCTAATGGGCCAGATGAAGGCACAACGTATTTTGCGCCGGCAAAATCTTGTAAAAAGTTGGCAAACACTAATTCACGCAAGGTTCTTCCCACACCGGATATTTTGCCGCGCCGCACATAGAGCTCGATGGGTCTATCCCAACCGCCGAGTTGCTTCCAATTGGTGACTTTACCAAGATAAATACGCTGTAAATCGCGTACACTGATTGAATCAACAGGATTATTAGAGTGCACAATCACGGCGAGTGCATCCCAGGCCACAGGCACTTGGTAAGCATTGCGTTCTTGTGCATTATTATCGATGATAGGTCGACAGGCGCCACCGATATCAATAACCCCTTTAGCGGCGTTACGAATACCTTTGGTTGCACCACCACCTTGTAGGTTGATCTTAATGCCGGTTTTACGCTGATACGCTTTGGCCAACTCCGCCATAAACGCTTTCTTGGTAATCCCGCACCCAGCCCAGACTAAATTGCCATCGGCATCAATCGCCTGTGCCGCTGTTGAAAAAAAACTGCCAACAACAATAAACAGTAAAAAAGACATTCGTTTCACGTCATTCTCCTCCGCAATAACAGCGCCAGACATCACTGGCGTCAATGGCTAGCCGCGGCATTCAATACCTGATTATTATTGTTATCATGGGTGCTCTGAAGTGAACCAGATCACAAGCTCAATAGGACTGAGCAATTTTTAGCAATTTTACTGAAATAAGAGCAATAAAACAGGGATATTTACAGTTTGAAACAATTTTTTTACATAAGGAATAACGAATATAATTAAATACTATTGTTGTGCATCAGCTCATGAACATAGCAATTCCGTTAATATGCCAGCATTGGATAAAGCCATTAGCAAAAATAGGAAACAACCATGATCACTTATCTTTATTGGACTGCGGTGTTAATTTTAACCTTTGGTGCACTGTTCTTAATTGGCCTTAAGCTAGAACAATGGAAAGGCGCCTTTATCACCGCAGCGGTGATCTTTATTGCCGGAACAGGGGCTTATTATTTTCACTTCCAACAAATTTTTGTTAAACGTTACGGCGGTGTGATGACTATCAGCGTGCCAGAAGGTCAACGACATATTGCCGCAACCTGGAAAGATGATAATTTATGGATTGAAAATTATGATCCAAAAACCAATACCTGTCACTTTAGTGAATATTCACGAGGTAACTTACTACAAGGCAAAGTGACCATCAAAAACTGTAACCCGCTATTGCGTACAGAAAATTGATCACAAAAAAAAGCCCACTAAGGTGGGCTTTAATCTCACTACGATATTATTATTGTTATTAAAACTGGGCCCCAATAACAATACCAACCGAATTACCATCAGCCTCAGCACCTGTACTTGATAACTCATAATCAATAAAGGTGAAGCGCATACCGGTATAAAAGCTATCAAACATATAGTCGGCTTCTAACAAAAACCCTAAGGCGTCATCAAAATCACCATCTAACACCGTAACTACGCCAGAACCTGATACTTCAGGACTCAAGTGATACGTAATACCACCACCTAAACGCCAGTTATCAAGCTTATATAAAAATAAGGCGTCGATAGGATAACGCGTAAATTTAACATCGCCGTTTGATGCGGTAATCGAGTCTTCTTTAATACCAATCGTGATACGAGATTCAACATTAGTACTAATATCAAATGCACCACCGAGCGAAAAAGAATATAAACCACCGGCTTCTAGTGTTTCAGAATCACCATTCGTAAAAGTTGCCGTTAACAGATCATCACCACCATCATGTAAGCCCGCTTCTAAAACAAAACTCGCGGCTTGAGCAAAACTCACACTGGAAAATAACGCTAACGCGCAGGCACTACGACTACATAGAGCTTTAATAGACATAACATGTCCCCCTGATATGGAAAAAAGAAAAATGCTTTTACGCTATCTTGCGTTTTCAAAGCGCCAAAAGTATATCTTTGCCATGCTAAACATGCAAAATAAATATGGCAAAATAACCGACATATAAATAAAAGGCCCATTAAATGGGCCTTGAAGAACAGTACATTTATCGTTATAGGTTATCCAGAATAACTCGATACCACACTATTTATAAGTATAGGTACAATGCCTCATTCAGCCCCTTATCTCAAGCGAATTTTATTGAGCGGTGGATAAAGTAAGTTTATTTTTCTTCTGCACTAGGCCAGCAACATCGTTTCTGCGAAAAACTAAACGTGTTTTACACTTCATTCCTTGGTGCTCCATTGCACTCTGTGTTTGTCATAACGTTCAGACCATACTGTGACTGCGTTCTGATATTTTACAGACTGACACAAGTTTACCCGGGGTAAGCCCTTGCGTTTAAGAAGGGCATCGCGTACAACACACACTTAAATATAAACTTTTGGTTCAATTATTTTTTGCTTGTAATCATGACAGGGATGGGGGATTAACAGGATGTTCGACATACCGTTTGCACACCCAGCGAATCGTGCACGCTTAACACTGACCTTACACACCACGCCCCATCGCATTGTGGCTATGCAGGGCAAAGAGGCGATTTCGACCCCGGCGTGTTTTGATCTCGATATTTTGGTAGATGCCGCCGCACCACTCACTGAGTGCTTAGGCGTGGTGGGCGACTTACAATTCAGCGGACAAGATGGTATCACCCGAAGCGTCATCGGCATCATTACCCAGGTAAATGAAAAAGCCCCGTTTGATCGCCACACCTTACTGGTGCATGTGCGGCTTGAATCCATGATGAGTCGGCTGCGCTATCAAACCGATACCCGCATCATTCTCGGCCAAACCACACCGGATATTATCGAGCAAACCTGTCGTCGACACGGCTTACTGCCCAACCAATTACAGTTTGATTTAACCCAAACCTACCCGGTACGCCCTTACACCTTACAAGCCAATGAAACCGATGCGGACTTTGTGCAACGCTTAGCAAGCCAAGCCGGATTGTACTGGTATAGCAAGGTGCATCAGGATCAAGAAGTGATTGTGTTTACCGACCATAACGCACACTGCCCTTATATTGCTCGACCACAATTAGACTTTGTCCCCGACAGTGGCCAACCGAATAGTACCGATGGTAAACAGAAGGTGGGCATTTATGCCATGCGAGCACAAACACGCTTAGGCCCGAGCCAAGTGCGGGTACATGATGTGAATCCCGATACCCCGCGCACCCAAATTTTAGCCCAGCGCACCGTCACCCCCGATGGTGACACACCGCTTAGCGCGCCATTAACCCAAACCGTATTTGGTACCGGCGCCGCTTCGCTGGATGCTGCCGAACAACAAGCTCAACGGCGGGCAGAGTCCTTACGTGCCGCTCGCCAAGGCTTACATTTAGATACCAACGTGGTTGATTTTGCCGCCGGTCATATGATGAAGATGGACGGCCACCACTTTGGTCCCGATAGTGCCGGCGACTATCTACTCCTATCCGTTACCCATGATGCCAGCCAATGGGCCGGCGAGCAGGGTGACACACCCGACGTGGCCTATCGCAATCGCGCGGTGAGCTTGGCCCGTCAGACCCCTTATCGACCTGAACCGCAAGGGCATCCGACGATGCCCTTTACGTTTACCGCGCGAGTAGAGAGTCACGGCCCCTATGCCCAGCTGGATGAACAAGGCCAATATCGTTGGCGAGCCCACTTTGATCTGGCCGATACCCCGTACACCCAAGCGGCGGTGCCTATTCGTCGTTTAATGCCTTATGCGGGTCCTGCCAAGCATGGTGCTGTCGGCTGGCATACCCCGCTGTATGATGGGGCAGAGGTATTATTGAGTTGCCTCAATGGCGATCCGGATCAACCCTTGCTCATTGGTACTGTGCCCAATCCGGATAACACCTCACCGGTCTCCAGCAGCAACCGTCACCAAAACCGCTTACGCAGTGCCGCAGACAACGAAGTGTTATTGGATGACACCCCGCAAAAAGAAGCCATTACCTTACGCACTTATGGCGGCCAAAACCGGTTACATATGGCCGCCCATGATGAACATCATGTGAGCT
>CAZPAE010000006.1:0-16422 GCA_964584455.1 uncultured Thioalkalispiraceae bacterium | reverse complement strand
ATAACTTTCTAAGATCACATTCAATATCGCCGCATAACCATAAGATATTTTATTTTGGTTAACCGTTAAGTCGCGTAGGGCATGCTCTACTTGTTGATAAATAATACGACCCTGTGGCGTACTTTGTAGTGCATCAATTAACGACAATACGCCTTCCATTGCCTCACAATTAAGCACAGAATAGCGATTTTTCTTCGTCGTTTCGTCTACCATCCAGGCAACCTTGCTCTTTACTGATCGCAACACACTAAACTAAGCATGCACTTACATTACCGGTCGGGCCACTTAACCACTGGCCATAGCCAGACCCAACCATGCCTGGCCTCCCTGCTTACATTAATCCGTTTGATTTTTTTTATGATTGATCGAACGTACTAAACTAACCATTATGAGGGGAAGTAGTGCTGTACGCGTTTAGGGCATTTTAACGTAAAAGTATAACTTAGGCCTTATTTTAAACAGTTAAATCAGCAATAGATTTAAACCATTAAAAATCAATGATTTGCTATAGATAGCTTATATAAGACTTTAATATATGCTACATATAACAACAGATAGTTATATTCGAATCGACTTATATGACATCACAACAACAAGATCCGTTGTCCCACCCGGTGATTCGATACCTTAGCAGCGCTATCAACTAAACATTATTCATAGAACGTCATCTTGTATTAAGACTCAGCCGCTATAAGATAACCAATCAAATGTAGTGTGATGTAACGAGGTTTTATTATGTTAAGAAAATATATGGCGGAATACTTGGGCACCTTCATTCTGGTCTTTGCTGGTACTGCAGCTATTGTTGTTAACGATATAAGTGGCGGCATCGTTACCCATGTTGGCATTGCCATGGTATTCGGTTTAGTGGTTGCTGCAATGATTTATACCTTCGGCGATATATCGGGGGCCCACCTTAACCCAGCAGTAACATTGGCATTTTGGTATGCCAAACGCTTTTCAGGCGATTTGGTTTTGCCTTACATTATTAGCCAAACATTAGGGGCGATTAGTGCAAGCCTTGTGGTTTATATTTTATTTCTCAATCACGATACCTTCGGTGCAACACTACCGGCAGGTTCGCTACAACAGTCTTTTATACTCGAATTGATACTCACATTTATCCTAATGCTCACGATTATTCATGTTGCCACAGGTGCAAAAGAAAAAGGTATTATTGCTGGCGTCGCCATTGGCAGTGTTGTTGCACTCGAAGCCCTATTTGCTGGCCCTATCTCGGGCGCTTCGATGAATCCTGCTCGTTCAATTGGTCCGGCCATTATCAGTGGCCACTTGCAAACACTTTGGTTATATATCCTCGCCCCGATTGCCGGTGCCTGGCTAGCGATTATTTGCTGCCGCTGTGTAAAAGGTAATGGGTGTTGTCAATAACACCCATTATGGAATACCCGTAAGCACTATTTACCATTATTTTTCTCTAAATCACTTTCAAGTGCTTTATTAACTGCATTTCTTGAGTGTTGTACGATCCAAATAACACCCAAGAGAAAAAACATTAAGCTCGCACCACTCACAACCCCAATCACAGTTGATTCACCCTCATACAAAAGCACATGTAGTGTCGCCCCAATAAAGAGTACTGTAGTGAATACCGCAATGATGGTAACAGCAAACTCATCACTTGATTTATACCAAGAGTTATTTTGTGCTCTTAAATCGGTATTATCGATAGGCAACTTACGATGTTGGCCCAACAAGTCCCAATAAATGGTTTCCTTATCTCTTAAATCATCCACCTGCTTAGGAAACCGACCCTCTAACATCGTATAAAATACCCGGTCGATGGCTTGGCGAATACAATTAGCCTGTCTAAATGCTAACAATAAACCAGCACGATAGTTCATGATTAATTTGATAATCACCAAATTAGCTGCACCTAGACCAATTAACACAAAAGCAAATAACGCATTAAATGGATACATCAGCGCCATGGTCTCGCCAGACCTGTGTGAAAACGTATAAATGGCCACTAGTGCAGAAATGATAATGGAAAATACCGCAAAGCTAGAACGAATCGCATAAGCTTTGCGATTATCTAAATGCTTTAAGAAATCGAGAATAGTGATTTCTTCATGCTTGAGTTTTTCGTACACACCGTTGAGATCATTCTTATATAAATAAGTCTCACTCACCTCGTTAGCGGCATCCCGCCGATCTGGTAACTGACGTCTATCATAATTAACCGCAACGGTGTGAACGCGCCGATTCCCTTTCTTACGTCTTTCTAGTTTCAGCTCCATGGCTCCTCCTGGTAATCAACTCCTCAATCTGCCTGACCGCCTTACAGGCACTGTTCTATTTCTTTTTAGTGGCTCTATTCTAGCATGCGAAAAATATTCCAATTGGGAATATAAATAAACGATTATTCACTAAAAATATCTGGTTTTCCCGCTAATAATACATTCCTATTAGGATTAATACCGTTACACCATTCCCTGCCACTGTCCTCCGGCAGCAAGAGATAACATTGAAGGTCTTTTTTGAATGCTCAAGCTATTCGCACAACACTGTAATTTGCTGTTAATACGTTTTATACCGTTTCTACGTTGGTGGCCGATGGTGAATCGCGACAGCTTACGCGCTGATATACTGGCTGGCTTAACCGGTGCAGTGATTGTGTTACCGCAGGGCGTCGCTTTTGCCATGATTGCCGGCTTACCGCCGATTTATGGCTTGTATTCTGCGATGGTACCGCCCATTTTAGCGGCTTTGTTTGGTTCCTCATGGCATCTAATATCTGGCCCTACCACAGCGATATCCATTGTGGTATTCGCCACCGTGAGCCAATTCGCTGAACCAGGCACACCTGAGTACATTCAATTAGCCCTCACGCTCACTTTCTTAGCCGGTGCCTATCAATTAGGGTTAGGGCTCGGTCGAATGGGGGCGTTAGTCAATTTTGTATCTCACTCTGTGGTCATTGGTTTCACCGCCGGTGCCGCCGTATTAATTGCCACTAGTCAATTAAAACACTTCTTTGGTTTAACCATCCCGGCGGGTGAATCCTTCCTACATACGTGGAGCACATTATTCCAGCAAATAGAACACATTCACCCTTATACAACCTTAGTAGCTAGCGTTAGCTTGCTCGTCGGTATCTTGTTCACACTCTATAAACCACGCTGGCCAGGGTTACTATTTGCCATGATCGTGGGCAGCATATTAACCGCAAGCTTGGATGCAGAATTACATGGCATTACTTTAGTGGGTGAGCTCCCTCAAGGATTGCCACCTATCTCTGCGCCAGATTTTTCATTGGCCACATTAAAACAATTAGGCTCCGGTGCACTAGCAGTGGCATTGCTTGGCTTGGTTGAAGCTGTCTCCATTGCCCGCTCAGTGGCCTTAAAGTCTGGGCAACATATCAATGGCAATCAGGAGTTTATTGGTCAAGGTGTGGCAAACTTAGCTGGTAGTTTTTTCTCAAGTTATGCTTCATCTGGTTCGTTTACGCGCAGCGGTATTAACTATACTGCAGGGGCGCGTACTCCGATGGCCGCAATCTTCGCTGCCATCGCATTAGCGATCATCCTGTTATTTGTTGCTCCGCTTGCGGCTTACTTACCGATACCTGCAATGGCAGGTATATTATTCATCGTAGCTTGGCGGTTAGTCGACTTTCACCACATTAGCAATATTATTCGTGTCAGCCGTTCTGAAACACTTATTTTATTAGCCACATTTTTAGCTACTTTGTTCATTGAGCTTGAGTTCGCTATTTATGTCGGTGTCATGTTGTCATTGATCATGTATTTAATGCGAACAGCACGGCCACGTATCACTAGCCTCGTTCCTAACCATATTGATAACCAACATCACATTGTTGCAGCAAATGACAAACCAGAGTGTCCACAATTTAAGATAATCCGCATTGATGGTTCATTATTTTTTGGTGCTATTGATCATGTACAGCGAACGTTACGTGATCTGAATGAAAATAACCAAGAGCAAAAACATCTACTCATCATAGGCAGTGGTATTAACTTTATTGATATCGCCGGTGCCGAGATGATGCAACAAGAAGCCCAAAGACGTAAGCAATACCAAGGTGGTCTTTATGTTGCCAAAGTAAAAGAACAAGTCTGCCAAATTCTAAAGCGGGGCGATTATTTACAACGGTTTGGTGAAGAAAATGTGTTTAACTCTAAACAAGAAGCCATTAACACGATTTTCCAACAATTAGATAAGAACCGTTGTGCCAAGTGCAGCCAACGTATTTTTAAAGAATGCTATTCTAACTAAACTTAAGTTTAGCGATTATTTAATAATACGATAGCAAGGCACATATTCCTTGCCCGGTAATTTCATACGATGTTGTGCCACAAAAGAGCTTAATAATGCATCCATGTGCTGCATAATATTACTATCACCTTTAATTTCGAAATGACCATGTTCTTCAATAGCACGTATCCCTTCATCTTTTACATTACCTGCTACCACACCGGAAAAAGCACGTCGTAAATTGGCCGCTAATAAGTGCGTATCTTGCTCAAAGTGTATGGCTAAATTTGCCATGTTCTCATGGTTAGGCAAAAACGGTTGCTGAAATGCTTGGTCTATGTGTAATTTCCAATTAAAATAAAACGCATCTTTGGTTTTTTTACGATAGTCTCGGACATGTTGCATACCCTGGTACATTTTTTTCGCCACTAATACCGGGTCATCAATAACAATTTGATAGCGCCGCTGGGCCTCTTCGCCTAATGTCACACCAATAAATTGATCTATCTCTTTAAAATATTCTTCGGCACTAGCCGGACCGGTAAAAATCAGTGGAAAAGGAATATCCACATTGTTTGGGTGTAGCAAAATACCGAGTAAATAAAGTATCTCTTCTGCGGTACCTACCCCGCCGGGAAAAACAACGATACCATGCCCTGTACGCACAAACGCTTCTAAGCGCTTTTCAATGTCTGGCATAATCACTAAATCATTGACAATTGGATTAGGTGATTCAGCAGCAATAATGCCTGGCTCTGTTATTCCTAAATATTGTCCACTACGAATGCGCTGCTTGGCATGACCAATGGTTGCGCCTTTCATCGGCCCTTTCATGGCACCCGGCCCACATCCAGTACAAATATCCAGCCCACGCAAACCCATTTCATAGCCCACTAACTTAGTGTAATCATATTCGTTACGTGAAATAGAATGCCCGCCCCAACATACAACTAAATTAGGATAACGGCCTGGAATGAGTATATTGGCGTTTCGGAGAATATGAAAAATGGCATTGGTGATGCCATCAGAATTCATTAAATCAAAATTAGCGTTGTCTTGTATTTTGTTATGAACATAAATAACATCGCGTAGTACTGAAAACAGATGCGCATTAATCCCCTTGATCATTCGGTTATCAACAAAAGCTGTATGCGGTGCACCTTGTACGTCGAGCTTAATACCCCGCTCTTCTTGTAATACTTTAATCGAAAAAGACTGATAACGTTCTAATAGCTCTTTACCATCATCAATACTATTGCCACTATTTAAAACAGCTAAAGAACAGTTTCGAAATAGGCTATATAGCCCCCCTTGACTCACATCGAGAAGTTGACTCACCTCTGTTTGAGATAAGATTTCCATGTGGCCAATAGGTGAAATAACCGCGTCAATAACATCGTGATTCGTCATAGTAATAATATGCTTCTTATGTAATGAATAAATATCAGGTTAATATACTTAGTGCCTTAAATTAAGCATGCTATTGATGCTTGCAACCGGATTTGTCTTAGATTGATTTAATCCATCTTGCATGGCTTATCATTATCTAATAAATATATCGGCCTAATCGCCTGCTAATTTATGATTTAGTGCCAGAATATCTATATCGGCATGAAGTTGAAAGCTTATTCTAATACACCCGTACATAGTCTGGTGACTTTATGCCCATTAACGACTGGTGATAAAATACACACTTTATTTCATCTTCCCTACATAGCCTGTCGTCTGTACTCATCATGGGCAAAATTTACTTCTCAATATAAGATTTCACTGCGCTCATTTTTAAGTCTTGTATCACTTCCCTTTGCATGGCTGTTTATTCTTAAACACTAAACACCAATGGCTAAAAACGTATTACGTTTGTTATGTCAATCAAGTCTGTTAGCACAAAAACACAATCACTTTACCGATATAAATTTTTACTATGCCATTTATGTACGACAACAAATAAGCCAATTCGTTTTTAGCAGTATAAACATAACAAGATATGAACCTTTTATTACAATTAAGACTTAACGTCATCATAGATTGCAAGATGGAGATAAGATGATGCAACCTACACTGTCATTACCAAACACCTTGTTATTACTGTTTTATTCGTCATAAAGCTGTCACTTATATCTTGAACTAGATCACATTAAAATTGCGATATAGTTCAAAGTAAATAAAAGCATAATGTGCACTACTTCATAGTCTTCAGCACGACTGTTCTAAAAATACCACGTGTTTCACAGTTCAAGACTTCTGTCCTATTAAGTTCACCACTTGAATTTATAATTCTACTCATAACAATTAAACATCGCTGTCTCAGGGGGATTCATGTTCTTTATCGTATTTTTAGAAGGAGCTTTTACGTGTCGCTAAAAGTGTCGTATCGTCGTTTTAATATTATATTGGCTAGCTTAATGTTTATGTTTGTCGTCTCCGCTTGTGGCGGTGGCAATACGACAACCGTCAGCGGCAATGATAATGCCTCAAATGGTAGCGGTAGTAGTGGCGGTGGCACCACCCCTACACCGAACCCAACACCGGAACCTGAGCCTGAGCCTGAAGAACCACCCAAGGAAGAGCTACCTCCTCCTCCCTCAGCCTCATACAACGTGTCTGCCTCTAACGCCACGGTTGGAAAGCAAATTCGTTTTAGTGCTAACCAAACCACCGGTATTACTAATTATCGCTGGAGCTTTGGCGACGGCAGCTCAGGCGACAACAGCCCAACGACACATCATACCTATAGCCGGGCCGGCACATTTAATTCACGCTTAACGGTCACCGATAGTCACGGCCAGCAAACAACCCAGCAGCTCAATATTACTATTGAAGATCTCCCAGCACCTTCGGCCGCATTTAGCGTTTCACCGTCGAGTGATATTTCTGTTGGTGAGCGAGTGAGTTTTAGTGCCAGTCAAACCAGTGGTATTACTAGTTACCGCTGGGACTTTGGTGATGGCAACTCTGGAAATGGCACAACCGCGAATCACACTTATAGCCAAGCTGGTACTTTCACAGCCCGCTTAACAGTGACCGCCGATGATGGCCAACAAAGCACAGCACAGCGCAACATCACCATCGAAGACACAACACCACCGCCTTCGGCAGAGTATTCTGTTTCACCTTCAAGCAATATTACCGTAGGCGATCAGGTCAGTTTCAGTGCTAACCAAACCAATGGCATTACTAATTACCGTTGGGACTTTGGTGATGGTAGCTTTGGTAGCGGCGCCACCGCTAACCATACCTATAACCAGGCTGGTTCTTTCACAACCCGCCTCACGGTAACCGCTACAGATGGGCAACAAAGCACGGAACAACGCCGGATTACCGTCGAAGATACCGCACCACCACCATCAGCTGTGTATTCAGCAACACCATCTAATGGCACCGTTGGTACAACCGTCAGCTTTACCGCTAGCCAAACCAATGACATCACTAACTATCGTTGGGATTTTGGTGATGGCAACTATGGTAGCGGTGCAACGACCACACACACTTATGATCAAGCAGGTACATTCACTTCAAGTTTGACTGTTACCGCAACGGATGGACAGCAAAGTACCGAACAGCGCAGCATTCGCATTACTGAGTCCAATAACGGACAAGGTACGCTACCCGGCGGGCACGTTTTATACGATAACTTTGAATATAACGTTAGCCGCAGTGGTGATAGCGCAACAGCCTTTAATAATGCCGGCTGGTCAGGTGTGAAAGCAGTCAATATCACAGGCCGCCATGCGGGTTATATCTATACGGTTGATAGTATTCCAGGCTACTCTGGTTCATTCCCAGGTCTTAATTCAAACCGTGTTTTAGCCATTGAAAGCGCCGCAGCCACATTTGGTTCACAAAGTGACTTTTATTTACAGTTCGGTGATGAAAATAGTACAACGGATCACGTGCCAGGCAACGCTTGGTTCCAGTTCTGGATGTATATAAACCATTACGATGATCCGAGTAACCAAAATGACCAGTTAAGTCGTTTTGACTCTGGCTTTAAGTTCATTTACCCCACTAAATGTGGCTATCCGAGTCAGTGTGAGAAATGGATTTGGTCACCGGGCGCCTATAGTGCAGAACCACACTGGGTCGGCAGGGAACCCTCTCTTGATCTATATGCCCGTCTCGGCGGTTCTCATACAACCAAACACTATGCGATGGCTGAGCCCTATAATGCCTGGAAACTGGGCCACAATGACCTGCGTGAAACCATGGCCCACAATCGTTGGACCTTAGTGAAAATTCATATCGATACCTCAGTATCACCAGGCCGATATGAAATGTGGTTACGTCCCATGGGCGGCACCGAGGTCAAGGTTGCTGAATGGATTGAAGGTGTGACACCTGGTTTCACCTGGCCTATTCCTGCCAATAGGATCGGTGGTCATAGCGCCTTTAGGATGCCCACAACATCGAATCCGAATTACAACTGGTGGATTTATATCGATGATTTCACCTTGGCAGATTCAGAGGCAGCCTTACCGCAATACCCTTATTAGTCATTAGCCAAAGCACGAGACGAGAACCCAGGCTTTGCCTGGGTTTTTGTTATCTGCCAACGCCATTTACCTTGGCAAAGTTGTTTATAGCTTCTCTCAATAATACTCATACCAACTTAAAATAACTTACCGTACAACATCCATATTATTATCATATGCATGTTAGTATCAGACTATTCAGTTTTATTAGGTAGGAGTCATCTCATGAAACGTGTTCATCAACTTATCTTGTCTTGCTTGTTTTTTACTCTATTATTACCCACTGCCTCCGCAGAAGAACAACCCTTGACCATCAATATCAAACGACTTTCCATGGAAACCGCATTACGCATGGCCCAGGCCGCCATTGCCCAATGCCGTAAAGAAGGCGTACAAATCGCTGTCACCGTAGTCGATCGCGGCGGCCATATCCAGGTGGTTCTGCGTGATGTGCTGGCTATGGACATCACCTTGCCTATCAGCCGCCAAAAGGCACACACTGCTATGGCGTTCAATACTGCATTGTCCGACATGGAAGGACGATTTACTAAACCCTTTCAAGTACCCAAAATGGACGGGCTGATTGTTTCTGCTGGCGGCCTACCCATTAATATCGGCGGTAATATTCTCGGTGGTATCGGTGTCAGCGGTGCCCCCTCAGGCGAAACCGATGAGAAATGTGCCAAAGCAGGAATTGATGCTGTCGCACCTGATTTAGAAATGGATATGTAAACTATGATAACCAGGCAACGAGAAAACTCGTTGCCTGGTTTATATTACAAAACAGTAACATCATCCCCCGTTTGCCACGGAGTATATTTGTGCATCACCGCCTCAAATAACGGCAGAGCAAGCATGCTATCCAACCACCGCTGTAGTGCATGATAGGTTGACTGATAAAACCAGGTTTTATCCACATGGGCAAATTGGCGAATAAACGGAAAAATAGCGACATCTACCATCCCCATAGATTGCCCAGCTAAGTATTGATCCTGCGCTAACAACGTATTCAATTGCTGTAAGAACACCTCACCTTGCTCACGATAATATGCCATGCTGTGCTCAGGAAACCGATCCGCATACTTATACCTATCCAGGCTATGCTTAAATGAACCATCATTGGTTTCTAACAAAGGTAAGAGGGATGACGAACTATCATGTTGCCAGTGCGCCGGATCATGCTGGGCGAGTGCCCACAGCATAATATCCCGACTTTCCTCAATCACTGTTTGATCTGCCAACACCAATACGGGTACGGTGCCTTTTGGAGAATGGGTTAACATTTGGCGAGGTTTATTAGACAGCGCGACTTCGCGCAACTCAACAGCAATACCACTGTATTTCAACGCCATTCTGGCGCGAATCGCATAAGGACAACGACGAAATGAATAAAGTATCGGTAACACGGAACATGAATCACTAAATAATACAAAGATATTCAAGCTAGTGAAAAACCGCTACCTTGAATATCACCTATAGTAACATCATGTTTTAAAGCGCCCAACCATGGCTTGTAATTCTTCGGCCAATTGCGCTAAGTTAGATCCGGCATTGGCCGTTTGTGTTGCACTTTGCGTGACTTGGTCAGCCACATCATTGATATTCACCACATTGCGATTAATTTCTTCTGACACCGAACTTTGCTCCGTCGCAGCGCTGGCGATTTGTGAATTCATATCATGAATCCGGGTCACTGCTTCGGTAATCGTTTTCAGTGATGCGGCAGCCACTTCTGCTTGGTTCACACTTTCTAGTGCTCTAGATTTACCTGCTTCCATCACACTCACCGCATTAGATGCACCGGTTTGTAACTGATCAATCATTTCCTCAATTTCACGGGTAGAGGTTTGTGTCCGCGAAGCTAAGGTTCGTACTTCATCGGCAACAACCGCAAAGCCACGGCCCTGATCACCGGCCCGAGCTGCCTCAATCGCCGCATTCAGTGCCAATAAATTCGTTTGTTCTGCAATACCTCGAATCACATCCAACACTGAACCAATACTTTGGCTTTTCTCTTGTAAATTGTTAATCACATCCGCAGCACGTTCCACTTCCTGTGCTAAAGAGTTAATAGCAACGGTCGCTTCACTCACAACACGGCTACCACGACTGGCTTCTTCATCCGCTTCCTTAGCAGAGTTTGCCGCCTCTTCTGCACTGCGCGCCACTTCCTGTACCGTTGCCGTCATTTCATTCATGGCAGTGGCTACTTGATCAATTTCAGAACGCTGTCGCGCAATACTTTGGTTGGCATCGGTGGTAATGTGTGACATCTCTTTTGCTGCACTGGTTAACTGCACAGTAGAACCGGCAACATCGGTTACTAAACCATGTACCTTTTCAGAGAATAGATTAAATGCTTCGGCTAATTCCGCAATATCACGACTACCTTGCGTGCTAAGACGACGAGTCAGATCGCCATCACCCTCAGCCACATCATTCAACGCTGTGACCGTTTCTTTGACTGGACGTACAATGGCACGGGATAACAGTATCGCGACAATGATACCCGCGACAATAAAAGCAAAACCAATAATAGAGTTGAATATAATTGACTCATTTAATGCCGCCACATACTCGCTACGGTCCATCGCTATCTCTAACACACCAATAGGAATACCACTGAAATCAGTAATAGTACCTGCATATACTGCAACTGGCTTATCTTCGTTAGCACCTTCAAACTGAATAGGTTCACCATTAATCACCTGGGTAAGTTGCTCTGAACTTAATAAGCTTTGATTACTTAACGTAGAGGCAAAAACTTTGAAACCGTCTTCTCGTTTGACATGCAGTGCTAGATCAACCCCATACAATGCTTTGAAATTTTCAAAGAACGGTTTACCAAACGACATGCCAAACTCAACCGAGCCCAAGTGATTGTTATCGAAGAACAGTGGCACCATACCCCGCACCCCAAGTCCGGCCACACCTTTTTCAATGCCGCCGACAACCTTCTTGTTGGTATTGGTTTCGACGACTGTTTTGCGAAACGAGGATAAATCATCACCGAACTTAGCCGGCTTATGCACTCTTAAAAAAGACATCGCCGGTGGTGTATGAAATTGAAACTGGCGTACACCATATTCCTTCTTTAAAACCTTAAACGAATTACCCAACAGCGCCATCAAGCGTTCACGATCACCTTCGGCCATGGCCTGTTGCACATCGGGAATATTAGCCACCAAATTACTCATCATCTCCGCGGAACGACTCTCCATCTGAATAGTCGCTTTCACATTCTCAAAAACACCTTTTAGCTCGCGCTGTTCCGCGGTGGCAATGGTGGTTTTAAAGTTGGATATCGTAATAGGCAGTATGGTCACCACACTGAGCACCAGCACGACACTGAATGCCGTGGTAATCTGCAAGTTAATGGGAAGTTTTTTAAATATATTCATCTCACCAGTTTATCCCTAGTTATCATGAAGGATTTATGACATCTTCTTTTCATCCTTTTAGTATCGGCAGAAATGGCAGGTAATTTATGGATAGTTTTTAGGGCACCCCAATAAAAAAGGCGGGTGATAGTCACCCGCCTTTTTATAGGCATAATGCTTAAAATTTAAGCTATTTCTTCTTTTCACGCTCCAAGGTTTCCTTGATGACTTCGTCCGCCACATTCTTGGGACAAGCCATGTAGTGCGAAAACTCCATGGAAAACTGACCACGTCCGGAGGTCATGGTCCGCAAATCGCCAATGTAGCCAAACATCTCGCTCAATGGACATTCCGCCTTGATACGCACCCCAGTCACCCCGGCTTCTTGCGACTTAATCATGCCACGGCGGCGATTTAAGTCACCAATCACATCACCCACATTATCTTCCGGTGAAAATACATCAACCTTCATGATGGGTTCCATGAGCTGCGCCCCTGCCTTAGGCATGGTCTGGCGATAAGCCGCTGCTGATGCCAGCTCATAGGCAATCGCAGACGAATCCACCGGATGGTAACCACCATCGACCAAGGTCACTTTGAAATCCAAGCAAGGATAACCGGCTAACACACCCTTCTCCATGCTCTTCTCGAAGCCTTTTTCTACCGCGGGCCAGAATTCACGTGGTACGTTACCACCGGTCACCACTGACTCAAATTCATAGCCACTACCTGGCTCACCAGGCTCAACAATGTAATCGATCTTCGCGAACTGACCTGAACCACCGGTTTGTTTCTTATGGGTATAACTGTCTTCAACCCGCTGGGTAATGGTTTCACGATAGGCCACTTGTGGTTTACCCACGGTCACCTCAACACCGTGAGTCCGTTTAAGGATGTCGATCTTAATATCGAGATGTAATTCACCCATCCCCTTGAGGATGGTTTCACCACTGTCTTCATCGGTTTCCACACGGAATGAGGGATCTTCTTGTACCATCTTACCGATAGCGATACCCATTTTCTCTGAGGCACCTTTATCTTTCGGTGCAACCGCAATCGAAATCACCGGATCAGGGAAGACCATGGGTTCTAATGTGGCCGGTGCTTTAGGATCACATAAGGTGTGACCAGTTTGCACATTCTTCATACCAATAACGGCAACAATATCCCCGGCTTGGGCGCTGGTTAACTCTTCGCGTGAATCCGCGTGCATCTCTACAATACGCCCGATACGTTCGGTTTTACCGGTAAAGGTGTTAAGTACGGTAGACCCTTTTTCCATTTTACCGGAGTAAATACGAATAAAGGTCAAAGCACCAAAACGGTCATCCATAATTTTGAACGCCAAAGCACGTAATGGCTTTTCAGGATCCACAGTCGCCAATTCACCGGTTTCGTTACCTTCCATATCCACTTCAGGTTGCGGTTTAACTTCAGTTGGATTAGGTAGGAAATCCACAACCGCATTTAAGACTAATTGCACACCCTTATTCTTAAATGCTGAACCACAATAAGTCGGGAAGAAATCAAGATTAATGGTACCTTTGCGGATACAGGCTTTAATTTCGTCTTCAGAAGGCTCTTCACCTTCTAAGTATTTCTCCATGAGATCATCGTCTTGCTCAACGGCTGTTTCGATGAGCTTCTCACGCCATTCTTCAACTTTGTCTGCCATCTCAGCTGGTGGATCTTGAATCTCGTAATTCATTGGATCGCCTGAACTATCCCAAACCCAGGCCTTACGAGTAAGGAGATCCACAACACCGGTGAAGTTATCTTCAATACCAATCGGTAGGGTCATCACTAATGGATTCGCACCTAAGACATCTTCCACTTGTTTAACTACACGGTAGAAATCAGCACCCATGCGATCCAATTTGTTCACAAAGATAATCCGCGCAACTTCGGATTCGTTGGCGTAGCGCCAGTTCGTTTCTGACTGAGGTTCGACACCGCCCGAACCACAGAATACACCCACACCACCATCGAGTACTTTCAAAGAACGATACACTTCAATGGTGAAGTCCACGTGACCTGGTGTATCAATGATGTTTAAGCGGTGATCATTCCACATACAGGATGTGGCAGCGGATTGAATGGTGATACCACGCTCTTGTTCTTGTTCCATAAAGTCGGTGGTCGCCGCACCATCATGGACTTCCCCCAGCTTATGAATTTTACCGGTAAGCTTCAGAATACGTTCCGTGGTCGTGGTTTTACCGGCATCCACGTGAGCGAAAATACCTATATTTCTATATTTGGTTAAATCAGTCATGTTCCTACTCTACAGTTAATCAATAATTGAATGGGCCCCGTTGACCACGACCATGCGCCATTCCAAATGGGCCACATTTTCATCATAAAAGCGGCGCGCATTATAGCCTAAAGCGACACGAAATGCGCATGACAATCCCCAGCATTCCCCCGGTCTTGAGGCACCCGTAAGCCCTTCCCCAAGCCCTACCAGGCTGGGCGCTGGATTATAACGAATATATATATAAGAATGAGGACTCCTAGGCGCGATTTTTCCTCTGCCCAGGCTTTTTAGGTCATTTAGACCCTAGAACGAGGGAACCCCTACTCAAGTGGACCAGTGATATGGTCCTCAAACTGGTCGGGGTGGATATATTCCTCAGAAACAGCGTAGTCCCGTACTGAAATCCCCGCTTGATGAACCGTTTGCGGATCACCACTTCGCAACGGGTGCCAATGGGGTAACGGCCGATTTTCAGCCAAACAGCGGTAGGCACAGCTGTGTGGCAATTGGGCAAATACCTCTGGCTGCTCGGGACTCAACTGTAAGCAGGTCGAAACCTTTTCCAATCGATGGGCATAATCACCACACCGGCAGGTATCCATATCCAGCATATGGCAGGCAATATTGGTGACAAACAGGGCTTTGGTCTGCTCGTCCTCGAGCTTGACCAAACAACACTGGCCACAGCCATCACATAATGATTCCCACTGTGTACGAGTCATCTGTGCAAGGGGTGTTGATTGCCAAAAAGGTTTATCGACAGCCATAGCTAGTCACCAAGATAGATATCAATTAGCTAGATAATAGATGATTATCCCACAAGCTATCGGAATGTTGCACAAGCTCAGACTTCAGCTTGTTGTGTACTTGATAGCGATATACCCCGCCGTGACCGCCACTGAGTAGAAACTCCCCTTTCACGGTCCCCGCTGCGACCCCGCAGCCATCACCAATTGTAGCAGTACCCTGCAACGTGGCTTCGGCAAACGACCAGAATGTCACAAGATTGCCGCGTGGTGACGAGATCGCAAAATACCGCTGTGATGGGTCAACACACACGCTGCCACAGTAATTTTTCATACGCTGCACTACCTCTGACGGTGGTGTCAAAAGCTGTATCGCTTGCCCTTTTTGGTGAAGACCAATTAAGGGCGGGCGTTGTTGGCGCGAACCTTGGAATTGCATAGCAATGGCCACCTGCCCTGCTTGATTGACCGCAATATGGCGCATACTGAGTTGATGCAGTGGCTTCGGCAAAGTGTAATCGGCGATTAGCTTACCGGTTTGCCGATCAATATAGGCCAAACAAGAACGCATGGAATCTAAATTTAATTTACTACGCCCGGTATCTGGGTGCGTCAGAATACCGCCATTGGCAACAATCAAAGTTGTATGATCAGGACTTAACACCAATTCATGCGGCCCAATACCATAAGAAGGAAATTCATTGACTTGTTGATAACCCTGTAAGGCATCACGCACCCCAATCACACCCTGCCCAGTAGCAAAATGGTTTTCTGTGGTGTAAAGCCAGCGACCATCGGCAGAAAACACGCCATGGCCATAAAAATGTCGCTCGGTCTGGCTACGCAACTCATGTAACACTTCACCAGTGAGACTATTCATCACTAATAGGTATTCACCAGGACGTCTGGCAAAAGCCAATAACTCATGGCGGTGCGGATGTAGCGCCATACCATGACCACGCCCAGGTAGTGGAACATCAAAAACAGACTGGCCCTGTGCATCCAGTGCAGTAATAAAATAGCGCCCCATTTTATTAGCACGCGCACTATAGAAATAAGGCTGTGATTTTATTTCAACTGCGCTGACTATCGGTGCAGCACCAAGCCCGACAAGCATCGAGATAAATTGTCGACGCGAATAAATCACGTATTAGTCCCCATCTAAATTATTAAAACCAATGGGTAAACCAATCGCCTCGGGCAATGTACTGGCTAATAATTGATGCAGTGTTTGGCATTGGGTTTGTAATTCAATCAATTGTACCCTTAGCTTTGGATCTTTCACTGCTTTGGATAACGGTTGCTTGATTCGCTGAGCGCTTTTA
>CAZPAE010000005.1:0-16790 GCA_964584455.1 uncultured Thioalkalispiraceae bacterium | reverse complement strand
AAATAATATTTTTGTTCTCAAATCTTTACCCCTTTTTTATCTCTGAATATTTAACTGAATCCAGTCCCAGTTAGTCTGCTAATAATAGTGTCGCAGCAGCATACTGTGTCGTATCTTTAAATTCTGCCTTGTATTCCAGATCGATAAACCGATAAGTCATTGTCAGTACCGGAATATTTTTAGGTAAAGCAGAATTCACAACAAAACGTAACGGCATTTCACGTTCTTCACCTGGCTTTAAAGTTTGTTTTTGGAAACAAAAACATTCTATTTTTGCCAAGTATTTTCTTGCATTGTTCGGTGTAATATCAGGAATAGCCTGAATACTGAGTGTTTTATCCGTGCGATTTTTAACGTAGTAACTGACTTCTTTTACTTCGCCAGGATTCATGGTCATCTTCTTAGTCAATGGATGAAAATCTAAATCTAACGCATGATTTTCAGTGACCAAAAACTGCATGGTTACCTGACGAGAACTATCGACACCATTGGCTAAAGCACGTTGAGTTTCTTCTTGTGAATTATAGGTACCTTCTTCGATATCGCGGAAACTACCATTAATACCAAATGCATCGCAAAGCACGTCGTATAGTGGAATGAGTGCAAAGCCAAAACCAAACATCGCAATAACGACAAAGCTTGATACGCCTACAACACGACGATTCTGTTTGTCTTTATTGCTATTCATATGCTCACCAACGTAACGCAACAAATAAAACGTAAAACATTAATGCCAAACCACCAACAAGCAAGGCAGTCACTACCGCGCCACGACGTTGTTTAGCAATTTGTTTATCATTCATCATTTCTGTACTACCTAAATTTATCACCCACTTAGGTTTAGCTAAGTGGGTGATACAACATTTATTTCACTTGTGGTGCTGTTTCAAACGTGTGGTATGGTGCAGGCGATGGTACCGTCCACTCTAGGCCTTCAGCCCCTTCCCATACTTGGTCTGTTGCCTTCTCGCCACCACGAATACACTTGATGATGACGTAAAGGAAAATCAACTGGCTGGCACCAAATACGAAACCACCAATAGATGAAATCATGTTCCAATCCGCAAACATCGGCGAGTAATCAGGAATCCGGCGTGGCATACCCTCTAGCCCGATAAAGTGTTGCGGGAAGAACAATACATTCACTGAAATGGTCGACATCCAGAAGTGGAATTTACCCAGTTTCTCGCTGTACATATTGCCAGTCCATTTAGGTAACCAGTAGTAAACCCCAGCAATCAGCGCAAATAGGGCACCTGTTACTAACACATAGTGGAAGTGCGCAACCACGAAATAGGTATCGTGATATTGGAAGTCAACCGGTGCAACACCCAGCATCAGCCCCGTGAAACCACCGATGGTAAATAAGAACACAAACGCGATTGCCCATAACATCGGTGTTTCAAACGTCATCGACCCTTTCCACATGGTAGCGGCCCAGTTAAAGACCTTCACCGCAGTCGGTACCGCGATCATGACCGTGGCATACATAAAGTACAGCTCACCGGCAACTGGCATGCCTACAGTAAACATATGGTGAGCCCATACAATGAACGATAAGAATGCGATAGCTGCTGTAGCGTAAACCATTGATGCATAACCGAATAATGGCTTACGAGCAAAGGTTGGAATAATCTGCGATACGATACCGAAGGCTGGCAAGATCATGATATAGACCTCAGGATGACCGAAGAACCAGAATACGTGCTGGAACAAGACCGGATCACCACCACCGGCGGCATCGAAGAATGACGTACCAAAATACTTATCGGTTAACATCATGGTAACCGCACCTGCAAGTACAGGCATTACAGCAATCAATAAGAATGCGGTAATTAACCATGTCCAAACAAACAATGGCATTTTCATTAATGTCATGCCTGGCGCACGCATATTTAGGATGGTCGCGATGATATTAATTGAGCCCATAATCGACGAGAAGCCCAATAAGTGAATCGCAAAAATAAAGAAACCCAGCTTATTATATTGGCCTGATAACGGTTCATAGAATGTCCAACCAAATGCCGGGCCCTGACCTTGCATAAAATCACCGCCCATAAACATAGGCAGAAGTAACATAGTACCGGCGAAAGGTAGAATCCAGAAACTCCAGTTATTCATCCGCGGTAATGCCATATCAGGTGCACCAATCATCATCGGCACCATCCAGTTAGCAAAGCCAACAAAGGCCGGCATAATCGCCCCGAATACCATGACCAAGCCATGCATGGTTGTCATCATGTTGAAGAAGTTCGGCTCAACCACTTGCATACCTGGCTCAAATAATTCAGCACGAATCACCATGGCAAATGTACCGCCGATGAGCAGCATGATGAAGGAGAACCAGAGGTACAGAGTACCGATATCTTTATGATTGGTGGTAAATAACCACCGCTTTATACCAGTTGGATGATGATCACTCATTGTTTATCGCCTCCGATCCAAACTATTTGATTTCTGATGGCTGAACCATATCGCCCTTGTTATTACCAAAAGCGTTACGTTCATAGGTAATAACAGCAGCAAGTTCTGCCTTTGATAGCTGCGCAGCAAAGGCCTGCATGGCTGTTCCCGGTTTACCATTCACAACAATGTCGATATGTGCTGCTTTATCACCCATCACAATGGGACTATTTGTCATTGGAGGGAAGACACCTGGCACACCGCCACCGGTCGCACCATGGCATGCGGCACAAGCTTTGTTGTAAACCACTTCACCACGTTGCATTAATTCATCCATGCTAAAGGTTTTGTTATCCTCAGCAGCAGATGCAGAAGAAGCCCGCTTTTGATCGGCAATCCAGGTTGCATAATCCGCCTCAGACACTACTTTTACGACAATTGGCATAAAGCCATGGTCTTTACCACATAGCTCTGCACACTGGCCGCGGTAAGTGCCCTCTTCTTCAGCATAAAACCAACTTTCATTGATAAAACCGGGAATCGCATCTCGCTTCACACCAAGAGCAGGTACCCACCAGGCATGAATCACATCAGATGCGGTAATAAGAAGACGAATACGTTTCTTGGCCGGAACAACAATCGGTTTATCTACATCTAATAAGTAATTTTCCACTGTATTTACATCAATGGATGAGCCTAGCTGACGTGCCTTTTCACTGGCCTCATCTAATTGGCTAATAAAACGGACACCTTCTTCATCGATATAGTCATACTCCCACTTCCACTGAATACCCGTTACTTTAATGTTTATATCGGGGTTAGATGAGTCTTCGATATGTAACAAGCCTTTGGTAGCAGGAACAGCGATGGCAACTAAGATGGCAAAGGGAATAATGGTCCAAATGACCTCGACCGTAGTACTTTCGTGGAATTGTGCGGCCTGTGCACCTTTTGATTTACGGTGGTTAATGATTGAGTAAATCATGACACCAAATACACCGACGCCAACAATGACCACTAACCATAATACGAGCATGTGCAGGTCATATTGCATCTGACTGATGTCTGTGACACCGGGCGATAAATTCAACTCATAATCCGCATAAGCTACAGCAGGAATAAGCATTATCGCAGTGCACAGCAAGCGGCTTAGCGTTTTGATTGTATTACTTGCTGACATACCTCTACCTCTTATTGGGATATTTTAAATTTAAAGAAACGGTTAGATAGCTATTTATCCCTTACCTCATACCCCATGAAAACAAAGGATAATGGAAACTTTTTTCATGCTTAACTTTCTATAAAGTATGTAATTCATTACTTTGTAAAGCTAACTCATTCAAAACGCGACATATTGTCACAGCAAGAGATTCTATAACACAGGCTTGGTATGCCGCTATAAAAAACTAAGAATAGGTCTATAACATAGAAATATATTATCACTTCAGTATATGCTTATAGACTTATCTAAAAACAAATCAACTTAAGCAAACATAGCGCGTTTAACTTTGCTTGCCAAGCCTTTGTAATTAAATATAAAACGAATAATTAGAATAAGCTTATAAAGACAACAGTGTTTGTATATCGAATTGAAGTGAAGGACGTTGATCTTTTTCATTACTAAAAAAGATTTTATCCAGTAGTGGTGCAGTAATACGTGTACTAAGTGCATGTACATTTTCTTCAAACATCAGCATATCAGGATCGACTTGATTGGCTATCCAGCCAACTACATTCACACCTTGCGAACGCATCACATCAAACGTTAATAATGTGTGATTAATACAACCCAAGCGCATACCAACAACAACGATAACCGGTAATGCTAAGGCTAATGCTAAATCGGCAATGGTTTGCTTTTCATTTAAAGGGACTAGCCAACCACCTACACCTTCAACGACAACCACATCAACATCACTAGCAAGCTGTGTATAGCAAGTTTGAATATGTTCGATATCAATTGTTTGTTGTGCGTGTGCTGCGGCGATATGCGGTGCAATGGGTGGTTCAAAACAATAAGGATTCATTAACGAATACTCGGCAACATGATTTGCCGCATCAATTAATGCCAAGGCATCGGGACTTTTCAATTGCCCATCCACCATGCTCGCACCACTGGCAACCGGTTTCATGCCTACTGTACGTAAACCTTGTTGGGCTAAATGACTTAATACAGCGCAACTAAACCAAGTCTTGCCTGCATCTGTATCTGTACCCGTTATAAAAATACCTTTTGCAGTCATGATAATACCTATGCTGAGCCTATGGCGACTTTATGCTGTCTAATGAAACGTGAACCGCTGTATCTGAATCTAATTTATTAAGTGGTGACCATGCATGCCCGTATATTACCTCATAGCTTGCCGGTAATACGCTATCTTGGCGGAATGATTCGTATGCTTGTTCGAGTTTTTTAAATGTAGATTTACCCGTTAAACCTTTTTGACGTGCTGATGTGACATTATGTGCGCCAATGGTTTTTAATTCTCGCATCAGCTGATAAATATCGGGATACGTTAACGTAAAGTTTTCCATGTCTGTTACTGGTTCAGCTAATTTTGTCTGAAGCATTGCATCACCGATGTCATGCATATCTAAAAAATGGTTCACATGACTATAACCATCCACTTGCTGCCAGCTATCCCGTAACTCTTTTAACGTATCCGGACCAAAGGTAGAAAATAACAACATGCCACCGGGTTTTAAAACTCGCCGAAACTCTTGTAATGCGCCAGCAAGATCATTGACCCATTGCAAGGTTAAATTCGAGTACACCATGTCAAAGCTATTATCCGCAAAGGGCAATGCTTCTGCTTCGGCATTCACATAACGTAAACGCCGCTTCATTCGCTGCCAAAAACTTGCCCTACTACGGCATACGGTTAACATTGAATAAGCAAGATCCAACGCGGTTATATTTGCTGCGGTAAAACGTTGATATAAGTGGTAAGTCGCAAAACCGGTTCCTGCACCCACATCCAAAATAGCCTCCGGGGTGAAATTAATATAATCCAAACGCTCCAGTAATCGTTGGTTTACCTCACGTTGCAATACAGCGGCACTATCATAATCAACTGCCGCACGCTCAAAGGCACGCTTCGCTAAAGCTTTGTGGATAAATAACGTATCACTCATGATAAAAACTGTTTTAAGTGCTGGTTAAACTGTATCGTGTGAGACAAAAAAGGCGCATGGCCACAACCACTATAAAGGTATAAGCGGGCATCTGGGATAGTCTGGGCTAAATAACGCCCGGCCAAACTGGGTACCAGGGTATCTCTTTGTGCATTTAAGATCAGGGTAGGACAGCGAACCTTAGTAAGATCACAACGTAAATCAGTATTCTGTAATAACATTAACCCGGCTTCTAACATTTCCACCTTTGGCTCAGGCCGACTAAACACTAACTTTTTGGCTTGGCGCAAGTGCTGCTTTTGTTGTTCTATATACATAAACTGTAATGCTAAAAACCGATTCAGTGTCGCTGAAAAATCTGCAACTAAGTCACGACTAAAATCATTTAACACTCGCTCGCGGATGGC
Organism: uncultured Thioalkalispiraceae bacterium; assembly: GCA_964584455.1. Taxonomy (GTDB): domain Bacteria; phylum Pseudomonadota; class Gammaproteobacteria; order UBA6429; family Thiohalophilaceae; genus CAZPAE01. The sequence goes on along the minus strand of CAZPAE010000005.1, from coordinate 10,845 downwards.
ACATGCCCAATCATCGCGTACCTGAAAACAAGGACTCGTTGTCACAAGGACCAGCTTTTCTATTAATGCAGGATGAGCAATTGCCATGGCTTGTGCAATTAAACCACCTAAGGACCAGCCCATTAGCATAAACTTTTCTATGTTTAGTGATGTTAATTGATCTGTTAGCTGGCGAATAAAATTAGCCATATCAGCAAAACAGGGATCCGCATCACTTTCACCATGGCCTGGCAAATCTACCAAATGTAATTGATACTCTGATTGCAATGCTTGTACAACGGGTTCAAATAAACCACTGTGCATACCCCAACCATGTAGTAATACAATAGGCCGACCTTCACCAACAGTGTGAATATGCAAGTTCATTGTCATATTTAATTATTTAAACACGCAGCGATTTGTGTGACTAATTGTTGAATCTGTTGCCGCGTATGTTCTGCACTTAAGGTCACACGTAATCGTGCCGTTCCTTCAGGTACCGTCGGTGGACGAATAGCTGACACCATAATACCGGCTTGATGAAGTTGTTGGCTTAGTTCTACTGTTTTAGCCACATCACCAATCATAATCGGTTGTATTGCGGAGTTGGAATCAGTCACCGGTAATCCGGCTGTTGTCGCGCACTGCTTAAAATAAGCAATATGTTCGGTTAAGGTCTCACGCCGCCAAGTTTCTGCCTGCATCACCTTAAGACTGACACGTGTCGCCTCGGCTATAGCAGCCGGTAAAGCAGTGGTATAAATATAACTTCTTGCCCGTTGAATTAACGTTTCAATTAAGTTCTCACTTCCTGCCACAAAGGCACCAAAGGTACCCAATGCCTTGCCAAACGTCCCAACCAGGATCGGTACCTCTTCACAAGACAAGTCAAATAAGCTCATGCAGCCCTTACCGTGTTCACCGAGCACACCTAGTCCATGCGCATCATCGATCATTAACCAGGCTTGATGTTGTTTTGCCAGCGCCGATAAATCTGCTACCGGTGCAATATCACCATCCATACTAAACACACCATCGGAACAAATCAGTTTGGTCTTTGCTTTACTCTGACTTAGTTTATGCTCGAGATCGGTTAAGTCATTGTGTTGATAACGTTGTAACCTTGCCTGCGAGAGTAAGCCGCCATCTAATAAGGAGGCATGATTTAATCTGTCTTCAAAAACCGTATCGCCTCGTGCCATTAAGCTACTAATCACACCTAGATTAGCCATATAACCGGTAGAAAATAATAATGCCCGTGGCCGCCCAACGAATTCAGCCAACGCTAACTCTAAACGGTGATGGGCCTCACTATGACCATTAATTAAATGGGAAGCGCCGCTGCCTACACCATAGAGACGGGCACCTTGGTTAAAGGCTTCCACCACCTGTGGATGATTCGCCAAGCCGAGATAATCGTTACTACAAAAATTAAGATAGGATTTTTGGTTAATGGTGAGTTGTGTGCCCTGAGGACCTTGCACCACATGACGCTGTCGATAACAGTGTTGTTCGTGCTGTTGTTGTAAATAATCGGCTAAATCGCATCGGTTCATGCTGAACTATCCCTGCGATGGCCATAGCAATAGCATGGTTAACTCACAATGCATTAACAAGCAGTAATGCCTAACTTATTAAACAACTGATGATCGTGATTTTCAGAAGGGTTTGGCGTTGTTAACAGTTTATTGCCATAAAAAATCGAGTTGGCACCGGCAATAAAACACAATGCTTGCATCTCATCGCTCATGTCTTCTCGCCCCGCTGATAAGCGGATATATGATGTTGGCATTAAGATCCGTGCCACGGCAATAGAGCGAATAAACTCGATAGGATCAAAATCATCGGCCGCTTCCAAAGGTGTCCCTTCTACCCGAACCAACATATTAATAGGCACAGACTCTGGATGTGGTTCTTGGTTAGCTAGCTCTTGCATTAAACCAATTCGATCTTTACGTGTTTCGCCCATACCCAAAATACCACCGCAACAAACATTAATCCCTGCTTGACGCACATGGGCTAAGGTATCAAGCCTATCTTGATAGTTTCGGGTAGTAATAATTTGCTTATAGTATTCTGGTGAACTGTCCAGATTATGATTGTAGTAATCTAACCCAGCATCTTTGAGCCGTTTCGCTTGCGGCTCAGTTAACATACCCAATGTGACACAGGCTTCTAAGCCTTCTTGTTTTACTGCTTGAATCATGTCAACCACTGGATCTAAATCTTTATCTTTAGGACGGCGCCATGCCGCACCCATACAAAATCGTGAAGCCCCATTTTCCTTCGCAGCTTTTGCTGCATTGATCACTTCATCTAATGGCAGCAAGGGTTCTACTTCCAACCCTGTGTCATAACGAATGCTCTGAGGGCAATAGGCACAATCCTCTGAACACTTACCCGTCTTAATACTCAGCAAGGTGCTTACTTGCACTTCATTGGGATTGAAATGTTGGCGATGAATGGTTTGTGCCTGAAAAATTAATTCTGCAAAGGGTAGCTCAAACAACGCTGCAATTTGTGAACGTTGCCAATCAAAACGTAAATGATCTTGGATGTCTTTTATTGATGCACTCATATTGCTTCTTTTTCTATAGTGAGATCTTGCCAAGGTTCTTTATACAAACGATATAAATCATAAATCGTCCAAGGCACGAGGATAATACTCAGCACCGCCCAAGTAATGAGCCACAATTTAACGGATGTACCGTAAAACGTCGCCACCACTACCACCGCACCAACTAAGCCATAAAAACGATATGCCGCCCATTGTGTGTAATACCCCACTCGCTCATTAGGATGGTGACGCACCATGGTATACACCGCGATAGACCCGCCTAACCACAAAATACCCAATGGCACAGGTAATAAAATGGCTAACAAATTTCCATAATTAAAAATACTGGCCGCTAAGCGAGCGGAACGGCCTTTGATGAGTTGGGTTTGATCGTTCATGGAACCTACTACGTGTGTTAGCATGACATTCGCTAAGGGGAATATTAGCGTTGCCTGATAACATGTCAATGGAAAAGGATTTCTATGGTTTACAAATGGCTAAAAAATACTCTTTCTGAGTACTGGCCCTCTCAGTGCGCACTATGTGGTGCGGCCAATGCACACACTTATTCACTATGTTCTGATTGCTACGCCTGTTTGCCCACAATGTGGCCTAAAAATCGCCTATTCCCAACAAGATATCCCCCAAGCCATCCAAAGTTGTGGTTATTGCTTACAGTATTCCCCACCTTTCGACTCGCTCATCAGTGCTTTCGCCTACCACGCACCGGTGGACCGATTAATCAGTGCATTCAAATTCCAGCACCAACTGAGCTTGGCCGCTCTTTTTAGTCATGGCCTCATTCAACAGATTAACCAGCGAGGTATTGGCAACATAGAAGCGATTTTACCGGTCCCCTTACATCCACAACGCTTACGTCAACGTGGCTACAATCAGGCCTTAGAGTTGGCTTTGCCCTTGGCAAACTATTTCTCACTGCCCTTGTTAACGCATGCGGTTTATCGTCAGCGCGCCACCAAAACCCAATCCCGCTTAGATATTCAGCAACGCAAAACGAATATGCGCCATGCCTTTGCTCTTCGTGAACCCCTGCCTTTTTCACATATTGCCCTGGTTGATGATGTGGTGACCACAGGCAGTACCGTCGCGGAACTGGCTCGGCTATTAAAACAATCGGGGGTAGAAACAGTGACGGTATGGTGTGCTGCACGAGCACAACGTTGAATCGGTTTTAGAACCGATATTTGAAATCTAAGAAAGGACCTTTGTTTTCAAACTGGGCTTGTAGATCATTGGCATCAATATTTAACTGCTGATGCTGCCAACCCCCTTCTAAACCAAAGCCATTTTGCCAGCTATAGCTGAGCTTGGCTTCATAATCTAGCACGTAATAATCATCATAATCCGCGTGACTGGCACCAAAGCTAGCTGATAGCCCTTCGAAGGGTAAATCAAACAAAGCATTGGCATACAACAGTGGTAACGCGGTATTAATGTGATAAGCATTTTGGGCCAGCGGTTGATTTTGATTAACAAAATCCCCTTCCAAAAAACGTAAATTCACGCCTAAATCTACATTAAATGAAGATTGGCGCAGTGGATAAGCAATAGTCGCATCATATTGCTTCATGCGTCCGGTCAACGGGCTGTTGCGATCAAAATGCAGGCCCTGGGGCATGGAAGGTTCATCACCATATTGATAGGACTCACCGAGCTGGCCGGTAGAAAAGGTTTGGTGCTTAAACATAAACTGCGGCTGTAACCATCCTTCTTGCGCAATACTCCCCTGCTCCGCTAACGCATTAAGCGGCAGAAGGCATGTAGCTAAGATGAATAGGCGCGCTAACAGCATGTGTATTGTCCGATGTGATTATTTTTAGCCCAGAAGTTTTCACAACCGGGAATTCTATTTTAGCTCAAGCTGTGTACAGATCACTAAATAAATAAAGAAATTTCTAATATTGTGACCGAATATCCCAACTTAAGTTGCTGAAAAAGCGTAATCCAAAGCAATACCCACAAAAATGGCTGCGCCTAAACCATTATTGTTCAAAAACGCCTGTAGACAACGCGCAGGTTCACGATGACGAATCAAGTATTGTTGGTAGACCGCAAAGCCTGCCGCCACGAGAAGAGAAAGATAATAGAGTGTCGATAATGTGGTTTGCTGGCCTAACAACACCAAGCCTAGGAACATCATTAACTGTAAAACAAAGATAATCAGCTTATCCGCATCACCAAATAAAATCGCGGTCGACTTTACACCAATTTTCAGATCATCCTCCCGATCCACCATGGCATACATCGTATCGTAGATAACCGCCCACACTACGGTAATCACATAAATTAACCAAGCGACTTTATGTACTGTCCCGGTTTGCGCGGCATAGGCCATGGGCACACTCCAGGCAAATGCCATACCCAAGACAATTTGTGGCAAGTGCGTATAGCGTTTCATAAATGGGTAAACGGCGGTCAATAGTACTGCACCAAAGGAGAGATATATCGTAAACCGATTCATTAATAGCACTAAAGCAAATGCGACTAAACACAACACAGCAAATACGATTAGCGCCTCTTTCGGACTCACACGTCCAGCCGCAATGGGGCGCTGCCGCGTACGTGTAACATGGGGGTCAATGTTTCTATCGGCATAATCGTTAATCACGCAGCCGGCCGAACGCATGAGTACCACCCCAGCAATAAACACAAATAACACTAATTTATTGGGCTCACCTTCGCTGGCCACCCATAAGGCCCACAACATGGGCCACAGCAATAAAAAAATCCCGATCGGCCGATCCAGCCGAGTCAGATAATAATATTGCCGCAACCTATCTAATATATAAGCCTTATCAATTTGCATGGGAGGCTCCCCGACTCATGGCATAACCCACGCGAGGACAAGGTGCAATGGTCGGTAAAAATATCTCATTCACCAATAATGGTTTCTGGCTTAAATAAAATGCCGAACGTCGTCCCCAAATTTGGGTCGGCTTGGTCTGGCAATGCTGAGTTGCTTGGGTATAAAGATACTCGCCCGGCTGAATATCGGCTACCTCAAATTGATCTCGGCGCATGTGCGGATCAGAAAACAACACGGCACCTAAAGGCCGAGAACCGAGCTTAGCGAGATACTTTAATTTACCGGTTAAGGTCGAACGAGGTATGACAGTACGGGCAAAAACCCAAGGTGTTTGATCGCAATATAAAAAAACCTCTCGAATTAAAGCTGTTTGCCGCAAGCCCAAACCTAAACGACGTGACTCATTGCGCAATGGATTAGCCCAGCGTTGTGATAACACCTGGACAGAAAATCGGCCCTCACAAGCCATTAGCAATCGTGCTGTCAGCGAGGTGGGATCAAAAAGCCAGCACCCCATTTGCGGCTGCATGGCATAATTAAATACCCGATCTTCAAAATGCCATACCGATTCACGCCAAACACGCATAGGGTTTATCTACACACTCGCAAATCGTTCATCATCCCCAACCCAACGGGCAATTAATTGCGCCGTTTGCTCAGGATGCTCGGTTAACAACGTTTCCGTCCAACGATTGACGGTTGGCAATAAATGTTGATGCTTAAAAATATCCGCTACCCTTAATTGCATTTCGCCGGTTTGTCGCGTTCCGAGTACTTCCCCCGGACCACGTAACTCTAAATCTTTTTGCGCCACAACAAAACCATCATTGGTTTCTCGCATCACTGCCAATCTAGCCCGTGCATTTTGTGAAAGGCCGCCATGATACAGCAGGACACAAACACTGTCTTGTGTACCCCGACCCACACGTCCTCGTAACTGATGTAACTGAGCTAAACCAAATCGTTCGGCATTTTCGATAATCATCAACGAGGCATTGGGCACATCCACGCCTACTTCAATCACTGTGGTCGCCACTAACAAATCCAATTCATGCTGTTTAAACTGCTGCATGATCTGCTCTTTTTGTTCTGGTTTTAAACGGCCATGGACTAAACCAATTCGGACTTGTGGCAAGGCCTCGGCTAATAACGTCGCTGTATCTTCCGCAGCCTGACACTGCAAGGCCTCAGATTCTTCAATCAAGCTACACACCCAATAAATTTGCCGACCTTGTTCGGCTGCCTTTAAGACACGATAAACTATTTCATCACGCCGCGTATCGGGGAGTACCACGGTTTCAATGGGCTTGCGCCCCGGTGGTAACTCATCAATTACCGAAACATCCAAGTCTGCATATAAGGTCATGGCAAGGGTTCGCGGGATGGGTGTTGCTGTCATAATTAATTGATGGGGTGTTCTACCCTGTTGCTGGCCTTTTTCACGTAAAGCTAAACGTTGATGTACACCAAACCGATGCTGCTCATCAATAATCACTAACGCTAACTTAGCAAAGGTGACTTGTTCTTGAAATAACGCATGGGTGCCAACCACTAACGCAGCTTCATGTTCTGCCACAGCTTGTAGTGCTGCTTTACGCGGTTGCGCTTTTAATTTACCAGATAGCCATGTTACTGATACCCCTAGTGGTGTTAACCATGCTTGTACATTTTTGTAATGTTGCTCGGCTAAAATTTCGGTCGGTGCCATTAATGCAACTTGATAACCCGCATCAATAGCTTGCAGTGCAGCACACACCGCCACAATGGTTTTGCCTGATCCTACATCCCCTTGCACCAAACGCTGCATAGGAACCGGTTGTTGTAAATCTGCTTGTATCTCACCAATCACACGTTGTTGTGCTGCGGTTAACGCAAAAGGTAATTGTTCTAATAAAGCAGACTGTAATGAATTGTTATCGGCAATGTTATATGCATTATGTTCACGTAGTTTGTAACGCAACTGGCGCAAACTACTAGTATGCGCCAATAGCTCTTCCAATGCTAAACGCTCTTGCATAATATGCGCACGTTGCTGTAACGCATCTACCGGTGCATCAGGGGGTGGACGATGCAAATAAAACAAGGCATCGGCTAATGCCGGTAAGTCTTGCTGTTGCACAATATCGCCCGGCAATAATTCTTGTAACGCTAACTTATCCGCTCGCAATAAACCTAAGGCTTGCTCAGTTAACTGACGTAATGTCAATTGATGCAATCCTTCTGTGGTGGGATAAATAGGTGTTAAGCTGGATTCAACTTCAGCGGGTTCTTCGGTTTGTGCTAAATATTTATACTCCGGGTGTACCATTTCAATGCCACCCCGAGTTTTGCGAACCTCACCATAACACTGAATACTCACCCCTCGTGCTAATGCTGCTTTTTGCTGAGCATTGAAATGGAAAAAACGTAGCTGCAACGTCCCGGTACCATCGCTAATGCGTACCACCAGCATACGTTTACGACCAAATTTAATCTCGGCTAACTGGACTTCACCATGCACAACCACATGATCACCGACACGCAGACTACCGATCGGCACCACTCGGGTTCGGTCTTCATAACGAAAGGGTAAGTGAAATAAAATATCCTCGATACAGTGTATTTTAAGCCGCGCTAACTTTTCAGCACTGCGCGGCCCAATACCCTTTAAACGAGTGAGATCAGTACAATGATTTGGAACAGACATGGCGCCATTTTACAACACCGCCAACCAATTATGGCAATACCATTACCGCATCCATTTCCACGTCAACACCTTTTGGCAAGGCAGCGACACCAATGGCAGCACGCGCGGGATAAGGCTCAGAAAAATACTCGGCCATAATTTCATTCACGGTAGGGAAATGTTGTAAATCGGTTAAAAATACATTGAGCTTGGCAATATCATCTAAGCTACCACCGGCAGCCTGCGCTACTGCACGCAAATTACTAAACACACGGTGAATCGCCGCTGTAATATCCGCATCATCCAATTCCATGGTCTCTGGAATTAAAGGAATTTGCCCTGACAAATAAACTGTTTTATCAACTTTTACTGCTTGCGAATAGGTGCCAATCGCCTGCGGTGCTTTATCCGTGCTAATCACTTCTCTTGCCATCATCTTCTCCTCAAGATCGAGGCCTATATTATGAACTAAATTGAATGATGCTGACCAGAGGAAACAGAACGAAAACAAATGGATAATATTGCCACCACAAAATAGATAGCTTGAGCAAAACGGTTAAAAATTAAAATAGCTGTTTTCTTAGTTTATAGCGCCAAGCCGCGCACTTAAATAATTTGTGATGGCGTGATGAATTATTAAAATAAGTCTACATCATCTTCTGATGCTTGTTCTGATTCAACAGCTTGATTACCGTTTAATTGTCGGATAATAGCTTGTAATTTTTGCACTGTCTTAAACACTTCACAGCTATCAATCGCCCCTTTGCTGGCACCTTCTGAGGTAAGCTGCGCGATATTACTAACAACATTAATCCGCTGGCTCATATCCTCAGTCACTTTGGTTTGCTCTTCTGACGCAGAAGCAATTTGGGTACTCATTAAATCAATTTGACGAATGGATTCGTTGATTTTTCTAAAGGCATTGCCGGCTTGCTCTGAAGCCGTCACACTTTGCTCGGCTTGGCTGTTACCTTTTTCCATTACTTCGACCGCTTGTTTAGCTGCTTGTTGTAAACGCTCAATCAGTGCTTGAATTTCCTGTGTCGAGGAATGAGTGCGTGTAGCCAGGGTACGTACCTCGTCTGCTACCACAGCAAAACCACGACCTTGCTCACCAGCACGTGCCGCTTCAATAGCCGCATTCAGTGCTAATAAATTGGTTTGCTCGGCAATATCCCGAATCATATTTAACATCTGGCCAATGCTGTCACAATCCCCAGCTAAGACTTCAATCACTTGACCCGCATTTTGTACTTCTGTTGCAAGATTTTGTATTGACACAATCGCGTTCTCAATCGTATCAATACCTTCATCGGATGCTGCTTTCGCTTCTGAGGCAGAATCCGCTGCACTTGCTGTGTTCTGTGCCACTTCTTGTACTGTCGCCGCCATCTCGGTCATCGCAGTAGCTATGGAAGTGGTTTCTTGTTGCTGTTGATGCACGTTGACACTGGTTTCATCCACAATGCGCGAGAGCTCTTGCGATTCACCGTTTAGAATAGTTGAGGTCTGGCTAATTTGCTGGGTAACTGTTCTTAGATACATCACAAAACTATTAAATAGGTAAGCAATCCCACCAAGCTCACCTTTTAATTTGTGATCCATTCTCGCGGTCAAATCACCCGATGATAAAATACCAAACCCTGTTTCCAAATCAGTTAATAACTTGGTCATAACTTTATTGGTAATAAATAGGATAATCCCACCAATCGTTAACGCAACTAAAAAGATAACTAACATTGACAGTAAAGTTGATGACAAGTCGCTAACTATCGACTGACTATACATAATAGTTTTATCTTGCATTAACGTGGTTAGCTTCTCAATCGACTGATCCATTTCCTGAATCAGTGGCGTGATTTCAGTACGAATCAAATAAACGTCCGTACGCCACTTTTCATTGTTACGAATTTTTAAAACTTCTTGTAACTTGTCAAATAGGGTTTGTCGCTGCTGCTGTACCTTTTTATAAGAATCTGCCTGCCCTAAACTTAGGTTCTGCGTATATGCACCCAACCGTGCTTCCAACTGAACAATCACCTTTTGGCTTTGCTCTATTTGTGAATAAGCTTCATCAGTTCGATAAGCTAAATAGGCTCTTACGCCATTCATAAAATTCGCCCAAGTGTAGCGTAAGTCACTTACCAGTATGTAAAGCTCACGCTGCTGGCTAGTAATAGGCTCATCCGATTCAGATAACAACATTTGAGTTAAATTTTGTAATACCACTTGACCATGTGGACTCATTTCTCTCGCAGCATAGGTTAACGCTGGGAAATTTTTCTGTGGGTCACTAGCTAATGCCACCATGGTGGTTTTATAAGTGGCATAAGTTTTTACTAAACCCTCAATCCGATCCAGCTCGGACATAACAGCGGGTGGCTGCTCTACTAACATCACCCTTAGGTTTTTGAGTTCTGTTTGTAATGAAGTTAATTTTGTTTGGTATGCCGCAAGATTTTTTGCATCTTGGCTTAATAGATAAAGTGCCAAGGAACCGGAGGCGTCTTTTAGCTGGGTACTGAAACGGGTTAGCGCTAACATGGCTGGTTGCTCATGGCTTACCATGTGCTGCACTTTGCTTTTTACTTGGTTAACATTCCAATAAATGCTAATCCCAGCAACCGCAATCATCGCCAAAATCAGCGCCATCCCCAATAGAATGATATGACGTAATGCAACACGTTTGATAAGCAGGTCGACTATCACCAGACACCTTTTATTTATAAGATAAATATGCAGACGAATATCGGCCTATATTTTATGTAACTTTAATTTTATTTATTTAAGTTATTGTTTTTATTGGCATTGCTTGCC
>CAZPAE010000004.1:8718-18322 GCA_964584455.1 uncultured Thioalkalispiraceae bacterium | reverse complement strand
GAGGTGGCCGACCAGAGGTCCGGTATCGATACCAGATAGCTCTTCTTCACCTACGGAGAATGCAACCACTGGAATATCCTCTGCAGAAATACCTTGATTACCTAGCTCTTTGTAGAATGGCACATTCGCATCACCGTTAATGGTTGATACTACAGCGGTCTTTTTACCCGCAGAGCCAAATTTCTTAATATCTGAAACAATACTTTGCCAATCAGAATGACCAAACGGCGTATAGTTAATCATAATATCACTTGATTTTACGCCTTTTGATTTCAAGTAAGCTTCTAAGATTTTATTAGTGGTACGTGGGTATACATAGTCGGTACCGGCTAATACCCAACGTTTTACACCTATTTCATTCATTAAATAATCAACAGCGGGAATAGCCTGTTGGTTAGGCGCTGCACCGGTATAAAAGACATTCTTTGAAGACTCTTCCCCTTCGTATTGCACAGGGTAAAACAATAAACCGTTTAATTCTTCAATAACTGGTAATACGGACTTACGTGATACTGACGTCCAGCAGCCAAAAATAACATCGACTTTTTCTTTTTCAATGAGCTCACGGGTTTTCTCTGCGAAAAGCGGCCAATTAGAAGCCGGGTCAACCACCACAGGCTCTAACTTCTTACCGAGCAAACCACCTTTTTTGTTTTGTTCGGCAATCAACATAAGCACAGTGTCTTTTAAGGTTGTTTCACTGATTGCCATTGTGCCCGATAAAGAATGCAGAACACCGACCTTGATTGTATCGGCGGCCTGGGCACTAAAAACGAAACTAAAAAAAACCGTAGCAATAACGCTACGCTGAATGAATTTTATCATTACTTCCTCCCGACCATTTTTTTAATTTAAGTGGCCAGGGAAACTGGCCACTTTATTTTTTATATTTAGATATCAAATCCGTAGCTAACGCCGAATACGACATTGTCAGGTACTTCTGCGCCAGTGCGATCATCACCACCGACAATATAGACAATACTCATATCAGCACCGGTTTTACCGATTGGGTGTGATAGAGCAATATCAAGATGTTTAAAGCCATCTTCTGTACCTGTTACAAAGGTACCGCTATCATAGGTGTAGTAACCGTAAGTTAGGCCAAGGCTGAAATCTTTTGGCAAATCGGTTTCATAGCTTAATGTCCAATAAGTATCACCATCATTACCCCATGCAACATCTTTCAGTAATGATTTAAAACCTAAGCTGACCGGACCATAACCCACTGAGCCAACAAGTTCCTGTGCATCAGAATTTGAAATGTTGACATAATCATAAGCAATAACACCGATGTCATAATTAAATGAACCCACAGAACCTGCATAACCACCGTAGAAATCATTCTCAAAACCAGTGTCAGATTGATTAGTTCCTGATGTATCTGCATAACTTAAGCTAGAACCCCAGTAACCCAGGTAGATACCATTATCAAAACCGTAATCTAGTCCACCTTGTACTGCAGCACCGGTATGTTCATTTGCTGCGCCACCATTAATTGCTGTGCGGGAAGGACCACCACGTAAAACATACTTTGATACAACACTGATGTTTCCTGATAGCTCTGCTTGCGCAGACATAGGTAGCGCAGACATGCCCAGCGCTGTTGTAGTAGCAAGGGCGATTGCGGTTAAGTTAGTTGTTTTTTTCATCGTTTACTCCTAGTTCAATAAAAGTGTTTAATTTGTGTTCCCTATTTTGGTTTTAATCATTCCCCAGCTTTGAACGAATTCAAGGCATGCACAATAGATCTAAGAGCTCTAGAGCAAGCAGTATGCCAACCCAAATTTCATAGGGATTACAATAGATTATCGAACGCAAGGCGATGTAACATAAATAAAATGTTCAATGATGGTGCTTACGCACAATCATAGTGCCTTAATGTAGTGCAAGTTTTGAATAAAAAATGAATAAAGAGTGGAGTGAATGTAGGTAATTATAACGCACTATGTCAACATACCTTTATCAATAATAAAGGCTTCTATCTCCATTAAGCCTTGTGACGTTTTTAAATTTGAAAACACAAACGGCCGATCACCGCGCATTTTTTTTGCATCACGTTCCATGACTTCCAGTGATGCCCCTACATAAGGTGCGAGATCGGTTTTGTTAATCACTAGTAAATCGGATTTTGTTATGCCAGGCCCACCTTTACGGGGTATTTTATCCCCTGCCGAGACATCAATCACATAGATAGTTAAGTCAGATAACTCTGGACTAAATGTCGCACTAAGGTTATCACCGCCACTTTCAATTAATACCAGATCTAAATTGTTAAAACGCTGGTTTAATTCCGCTACTGCAGCTAAGTTCATTGAGGCATCTTCACGGATAGCAGTATGTGGACAACCGCCGGTTTCAACACCAATAATACGTTCTTCATTTAATGCGGCATGTTTAATAAGGAATTGAGCATCTTCACGAGTATAAATATCGTTGGTCACTACAGCGATATCGAAACGGTCACGCATGGACTTGCATAATGCTTCGACTAAGGCTGTCTTACCTGAACCCACAGGGCCACCAACCCCTACACGCAAAACACTATCATGCGACATTTTTTACTCCTACTATTAAGACCGAAATAACCGGCTATATTGGGTTTCATGCAGCGTGCTGGCAATACCTAAGCCCGGTGCTGCCATACCTATTTTTTCATCCGCTAAAGCCAAGCCAAGTTGTACGGCCGATGGAATGGCATCACTGACATTAAGCAACAAACGCTGACCACTAGTTTGCCCCAGTGGAACCAGCTTAATCGCCACCGCAATTTGATTTTCACACCACATCCATAAATAGGCGTGGGCTAAATCATCTATCGAGATATGCCAATGGACTGCCGCCAAACTCAATGTTGTGACAAAAGCCGCTGACTGTTGCTGAATATAAGGTTCAGACTGGTTAACCCCCAGTTGAGACAATAACGTCGCTAATGCACGCCCCAGATGTTGATCTTCTGTTTTCAACTCAGCTGCTTCACGCGAAGCCAGTATGTATTGCGTCCAATACGTAATCGCTTGCTGATCATCTGCTTGCCATGCGCTATAAAGTCGCTTCAAAACCGGTACATCTAAATACGCTAAATTGTGCTGCAATTGCCCTTTAATCCAATCGTAGACCTCTGCTTCATCTTTGACCCAACCGGCTTCAATGGCATATTCAAACCCCTGGGAATAAGCATAGGCTCCAATCGGTAAAGCTGGACTAATTAATTGCCATAGGCGAAATGTGGCATTCATGTTATTCATGGTGATGATGGTGCCCACCGCCATAAGCACCGGCTTCTGGCTCAAACGGCATCTGTTCTGTCACCGGCGTAATACCTAGCCCCACTAACATGTCATCAAGCACATGATCATGTAAATAACGTAACCAGCCATCACCAATTTGCAGCGGTACATGCCGATTACCCAGGTGATAACAAGCTCGTGCAAACAAATGTGCATCATCAATATAGGCGGTAGAAACTAATTCAGTGGCAGCTTTTACTTGAATCAGCATGCCCGATTCGGTTTGTAATACATCGCCATCGCGCAATACATCGCCTCGTGGTAATAACAAACCAATCTTTTCGCCATTATCTAACTCTGCCTGTAAACGACTTTTCTGCCGGGTTTCAAACGGTAGCGTCATACAAACCACAGACTGGGATTGTGCCTCATGGGCTGCTACGATAATTTTATTTGCAGTAACTAACATCATATTAAAAAAGAAAGTAACGTTGGGCTAAAGGTAGTTCCGACATGGGCTCACAAGTTAATCGTACACCATCGGCCATCACCTCATAGGTTTGCGCATCAACTTCAATCTTGGGCTGATAGTCATTAAGCACCATATCGGATTTGCTAATCTGGCGAGTATTTTTTACGGCACTAAGATGTTTGCGTAAACCTAATTGTTCACCCACATCTGCCGCTATCGCTGCCTGTGATACAAAGGTAAGGCAGGTTTCATGGCGTGCCGCACCCAGTGCACCAAACATATAACGATAGTGCACCGGCTGCGGTGTCGGAATAGAGGCATTGGGATCACCCATTGGTGCAGCGACAATAAACCCGCCTTTAATAATAAGCGACGGCTTAGTAGCAAAAAAAGCCGGCTTCCAGAGCACTAAATCCGCTAACTTACCTACCTCAATTGAACCTACCTGGGATGAGATACCATGGGTAATCGCCGGATTAATCGTGTACTTCGCAATATAGCGACGTGCGCGCATATTATCGTTACGGGCCGTGTCTTCGGCTAATGCTCCACGTTGCACTTTCATTTTATGTGCTGTTTGCCAGGTGCGGGTAATCACTTCACCTACCCGCCCCATAGCTTGTGAGTCTGAGGCAATCATACTAAATGCCCCTAAGTCATGCAGAATATCTTCCGCCGCAATGGTCTCACGCCGAATCCGTGATTCAGCAAATGCCACATCCTCAGCAATACTGGGATCTAAATGATGGCACACCATGAGCATATCTAGATGCTCATCAACGGTATTGACGGTATACGGGCGAGTGGGGTTAGTACTTGATGGTAAAACGTTAGCTTGACCACAGGCTTTAATAATATCCGGCGCATGTCCGCCACCCGCCCCTTCAGTATGATAAGTATGAATAACCCGACCTTTTAATGCCGCAAGAGTATCTTCTACAAAACCGGACTCATTTAATGTATCAGTATGAATAGCGACCTGCACATCCATATTTTCGGCAACAGATAAGCAATTATCAATTGCAGCAGGTGTTGTTCCCCAATCCTCATGTAACTTTAATCCCATGGCACCGGCGGCAATTTGTTCTGTTAATGCGGCTGGCAAACTGGCATTACCTTTACCCAAGAAACCGATATTCATCGGTAAGTCTTCGGCTGCCTGTAACATACGGTGCAAATTCCAAGGACCGGGGGTACAGGTTGTGGCATTGGTTCCGGTGGCCGGTCCGGTGCCACCACCTAACATGGTAGTCACGCCCGACATCAATGCTTCTTCAATTTGTTGTGGGCAAATAAAATGGATGTGCGCATCGATTCCACCGGCTGTTAAGATTTGCCCTTCGCCAGCAATCACTTCGGTACCCGGCCCAACGATAATATCCACACCGGATTGCACATCGGGATTACCGGCTTTACCAATGGCAGCAATACGACCTTGTTTAATCCCTATATCAGCTTTCACAATACCCCAGTGATCGAGGATCAAGGCATTGGTAATCACCGTATCCATCACATCATTGGCCGTTCGCTGGCTTTGGCCCATACCATCGCGAATTACTTTGCCACCGCCAAACTTAACTTCATCACCATAGATAGTTTTATCTTGCTCTACTTCAATGATGAGCTCGGTATCACCGAGTCGCACACGATCGCCAACAGTTGGACCATACATCTCCGCATAAGCTTGTTTACTTATCTTGCTCATCGCTATCGCCCTTTTATAATTCGCCCATCACTTTGCCATTAAAACCATAAACCTGTCGCTCACCCGTATAAGCAGTTAATTCCACTTCTCGCTGTTGGCCTGGCTCAAAACGTACTGCGGTACCGGCTGGAATATTCAAGCGAAACCCTCGGGTCTTTTCACGATCAAAAACCAGTGCTGAATTGGTTTCATAAAAATGATAATGGGAACCAACCTGTATGGGTCTATCGCCGCTATTTGCGACGGTCACTTTGACTGTATCGCGCCCAACATTTAATTCAATATCACCCTCTTCGATAAATAACTCACCGGGTATCATCGTATTCTCCTTATGCGTCAGCCATCGAGCAGTTTAGATAATGGGATTGTGCACGGTCACTAACTTTGTGCCATCAGGAAAGGTTGCCTCTACTTGCACTTCTGGAATTAACTCAGCAATACCTTCCATCACATCATCGCGTGTTAATAAGGTTGTGCCGTAACTCATTAACTCGGCAACCGTTTTACCTTCACGAGCCCCCTCCATAATGGCAGCAGAAATATAAGCTAGCGCTTCTGGGTAATTCAGTTTCAAGCCCTTTTGTTTACGCCGCTCGGCAAGTAAGGCAGCAGTAAAAACCAATAACTTATCTTTTTCACGCGGTGTCAGTTCCATAAATGCTCTCTGCTAATATTAATATAATTTAAGTTAACCAAATACGAGGCGGCTTGGCCTCACGGCCAATCCACATTGGTCGCAATGCAGCCCACACTTGGGTAAATATCTCACGGCCGTGCATACCTTGTTGACCAAGGTAACGACATACTAAAACATCATCTAATAAGGTTGCTGCACAATATCTTTCAGTGCTGGCAATAACATCGCGTGCTGCGCTCAGCATAGCGTCATTGGCATTGGTCATGACCATCACGCCGGTGACAGGGTAACCGGCCAGCCCCCACTTTGCTTGCAATAAATCACTTTGTGCATCAAATACAGTACGGTCAATGAGTATTGGTTGACCTTGGCGATACAAAGCAAAGGTTTGTTGGCAAAAACCAGCATCATAATGATCATGGCTTGCAGGACGACCAAGACACGTTATCTCCCAACCACAAAACCGCGCTGTTGTATCTAATTCTACCTGTGTCGCCATTTCAACTTGGGAGTTGGTAAATAAGATCGTTTCTTGGGGAAACCATTCCAACACACCGCTGCCCTTTACTTTTAGCGTATTATGTTGCTGGGCTAGCTTATTTTCACTGCGATAAAATTTTCCTGCGCCTGGCGTTGTTATTAAGGTATGTGCTTTATCCGCTACATCGATATTGATTTTTAAGACATCGCCACCGACGACACCGGCAGGGGGATGCAAAATATAAGTATGACAAACATCCTGCTCGGGATAGAATGGCTTTTGTACCGTTAACGGCCCTTGGTGATGGCGCGCACTGATGACAGTGCGTGATAGGCGATATTCATACTTCAATGACAAACTGGCTAACCACGTATCTGCCACTGTAGAGAGTGATGAGCTCATGCGATGGCTCGCATCATCAATAAGCTTCCCACAATAGTACTCACTACACTAATCACCAACTTAAACCACCACAAACCGCGCAGACTAAACCGATCAATAGACCGAGCAAAAACATGTAATAAACCACCAAACGCCAACATACTAATGACCACACCAAAGCTGAAGATACACAAATACAATAATGCAAAGGAGGGTGGGTGTTGTGTTGCCAAGGGTATCACGGCCAACAAGGGCGCTGATCCTGCAAGGCCATGTAAGCTACCAATAAATAAGGCATGATGTTGGTGTTGATGACCATGGCCTGATTGATGCGAATGCCAATGGGCATGAGGCGGTGAACCATCATGCTGGTGAAAGTGTATGTGGAGCTTTTGTTGGCGTAGTTGCCATAGTAACCACCCTCCCATTGCTATTAACAACAATGCAACCATTATCTCAGCATACTGACTGAGTTGTTCAGGAATGTGTAGACCAAGAATAAAAACTAACGCACCTAATACCATCAAGGTCAGAGCATGTCCTAAGGCCCAACGTAGGCAATATAGAATACTTTTTTTGAATTGCTGCTGAGTACTGGATAATGTGGTCACCATGGCTATATGGTCTGCATCAAATGCGTGCAGCATACCTAAACTAAACGCAATTCCCAGAACAATGAATATATCCAGTTCGAACACGTCGAGCTGCCTTTTTCGTTATCGAGAGTAAAGTTGGTTCAATAAAACCGTAGTGGCAGTTACTGTACTATAAATTAGCCGAAAGGGGGAAATGCAATCGCGTTAACGTAAAAGCACTAAATGAGAACGCACCAAATTGGCGCATAGAGATAAGACATGCCCTATGGATAGGCAAACAAAACAACACCGGGTTATCCCGGTGTTGTTTTTATTTTCATTACTTCATTAAATCGAAAATTTTGGTCACAGTGATAAACAACTCATCTTCATCAGAACCATTGTCCGGATCATAAGTGGTCCAAGTTAAGCTGGTATCAAAGCCTTTAAACTCTTTGCTCACGCCGATGCTAGCATCCTCTGCATCTCCAGTATCAGAATCCAAGTTACCGTAATGCAAATGGAGATTAAATTCTTGCGCTAATGGTAACGTGAACTTTAAATCGATATAGGAGTAATCACTACCTGAATCAGGTTCACCATCATAATAGGTAATCCCAAAATCAAAGAACGAAGCACCAATAAATATTTCATCGGTATCCGTAAACGCATCATCGGTATATTGATAAGTGATATAACCAATATCGAATTTGACTTCTTCACTGGCTTTAAATTCATAACCGGCATACAGGTCATACTCGAAACCATCATTGCCTGCCGCATCTTCAACATTCGAACCCCACACACCGGCATAGATTCCGAGCTCATGGGTATAATCTACCCCGCCTTGTACAGCTGCATTATCATCGGTTTGAGTGGCGCCACGAAAAACATAATTGGTAGTCACACCCACATTCGCGGTTAATTCGGCCTGGACCAAGGGACTAAACCCCAGCATTGCGGTACAAACAAGAAAAAAGGTCAATAATTGTTTTGGCACAGTTAGTACTCCTCGAAAACATGCGTATATAATAAGCTGCTAAGGATACCAGTATCTCGCGTTTGATAGTGAGATGAAGCAAGAGAAAACCTATAAATAGTGAATATGATGCCTATTAACCCCTTTGATAATCTGGTTAAAGAAGTCCTTGGTGGATTACCCGCCAGCGCTGAAGCCTTTCGGGCTGACTTAACCAAAACCCTGCGAGCAAACCTCGAAGCTGGTTTGAAAAAAATGGATTTAGTCACTCGTGACGAATTTGAAGCACAACGAGCAGTCCTGGAAAAAGCCCGTCAGCAAATTACATTACTAGAAAGCAAATTAGCCGAGCTAGAACAGCGCGCCAATCTGGACAAATAAACACCGCTTGTTTCTTTGTCGCAAATTGAGTATGGTTTGCCCATACAAGGATTGTATGGATATAAAAGGAATGGATGCCTATGTCACTTGCTATTGTGCACAGCCGTGCCCAATCGGGTATTGATGCCCCTGCCGTTACCACTGAAATTCACTTATCTGGTGGCTTACCTAAAATTACCATCGTTGGCTTAGCGGAAACTGAGGTTAAGGAAAGTAAAGAGCGAGTTCGTGCCGCGATCCAAAATAGCCAGTTCAGCTTTCCGGCACGCCGCATTACCGTTAACTTAGCCCCGGCTGACTTACCCAAAGGCAGTGGTCGCTATGATCTGGCCATTGCCATCGGTATCTTAGCCGCTTCAGAACAAATCCCCCATGAAACAGTAAATCAGTATGAATTTCTTGGCGAGCTAGCATTGAGTGGGGAAATACGTCCCATACGTGGTGTATTACCTGCCGCAATGCAAATTGCCAAAACGGACCGTACCTTAATCGTGCCACAGGCTAATTTATTAGAAGCTAAACTAGTGAGTAATCTTAAGGTGATCGCAGTGAATCATTTGTTAGATATCTGCGGCCACTTATCTGGACAACACACACTAAGTTCAGACAATAGCCCAACCCCGATTCCACCGGCACCACAAGCCATGGATATGCAACAAGTCCATGGTCAAGCACATGCAAAACGTGCTTTGGAAATCGCAGCGGCAGGTAATCATAGTCTGCTTTTCATTGGCCCACCCGGTACAGGCAAAACCATGTTAGCGTC
>CAZPAE010000004.1:0-8697 GCA_964584455.1 uncultured Thioalkalispiraceae bacterium | reverse complement strand
CCTACCAAGCATTCTGCCACAAATGACGGAGCAAGAAGCACTGGAATCGGCCGCCGTTTATTCTATTAGTCATACCGGCTTGGATATGCGGTATTGGCAACACCGTCCTTATCGTGCACCTCATCATACGGCATCGGGTGTGGCTTTAGTGGGTGGTGGCTCTTATCCACGACCAGGCGAAATTAGCCTTGCCCACCATGGCGTGTTGTTTTTAGATGAATTACCCGAATTTGATCGCAGAGTATTAGAGGTACTCCGTGAACCTATTGAGTCAGGCACCATCACTATTTCTCGTGCTGCACGCCAAGCGCAATTCCCAGCCCGCTTTCAACTGATTGCCGCAATGAATCCTTGCCCTTGTGGTTATCATGGCCACCCCATAACACCTTGTCATTGCAGTCCCGATCAAGTGCAACGCTATCGCAACCGTATCTCTGGCCCATTACTTGACCGTATTGATATGCATGTATATGTGCCGTATATGAGCTTGAACCAAATGCAACAATCGACACCGCATATTGAAAACAGTGTTCAAATCCGATATCGTGTTATACAAGCACGTGCCCAACAACAACAGCCCAGTGGAAAACCCAATGCCCAATTAAACAACACTGAGTTACAACAGGTTTGTAAAATGGATACCCCAAGCTTGGCGCTACTAGATAATGCCTGCCAAAAACTCGGCTTATCGGCCCGGGCCTATCATCGCATTTTACGTATCGCCCGTACCATTGCTGACTTAGAACAGACAGAACAGCTCACCACTCATATCATTTCAGAAGCCATCGGTTATCGCCAATTGGACAGACAAAGCATGAAATAACATTGTCATACCATCATGTCGTAATACCTTATATATAAGTCTAACTGAAAATATCGTCACAATAATGTCATAAAAACAGATAAACAAAGCGGTGTGATCCCTTGGAATAACAGTGCGTCATAAAAGCATCATATTTATTTCACGAATCGGTCATTTGCTCTGGCTAAATTCTTTACACGAAGAATAGAAATTGGAGTAAGGCCATGGCCACCCCAGTGAGTGAAATGGCGCTATTGCGCGAAGCAAACCCTGTACAAAAATTCAGTGTCATCTTTGCTGAAGATGATCAAACTCGCCGCCAGTGTTATCAACTGCGCTACAACGTGTTTGCTAACGAGTTTGGTGCTGAAGTACGTGGTAACGAACATGGTCTTGATAAAGACCGCTTTGACGATTACTGTGTTCAGGTAGCAGTTTATGACAATGCCACACAAGAAATCATCGCCACAACCCGTTTATTAATGAACGAGGGTCGCGATAAAACAGGTATGTTTTATTCTGAAACAGAATTCGATCTTTCCAGTATCCTGCAAAATAATAAGCAATACCTCGAAGTAGGACGCACCTGTATTCATCCTGATTATCGCCGGGGGGCAGCACTACCTATGCTATGGCGCGGTATTGCCCGTGCTGTAGTTGAAAACCAAATTGATTATCTATTTGGTTGTGCCAGCATCCCATTAGCTAATGGTGATCGTTATATCCAGAGTGTGATGAACCATATCCGTGAAAAATATTTTTCACCGGAATCCATGCGCGTACGTCCACTGATACCGCTACGTATGGAAGACAGCCCGCTGGCTGAAGAGGTGATCCTACCGACTCTACTAAAAGCCTACTTGAAGCAAGGTGCCATGATCTGCGGCGAGCCTTACTGGGATGCGGCTTTTGGTGTTGCTGATGTATTCGTTCTGCTAAACTCTGATCACTTATCGAATCGTTACGTTAAACATTTTATTGATCGTATTTAGTACAACGTGAAACAGGCTTCAAATTTGCGTGCCACCTGGCGTGGCGCGCGCATACTCTTACATATGCTTTTGGGTATTGTGCTATCCGCACTTTACCGCATTACCTTCGGCCAAAAATGGTTTGCTACCCCCGCAGGGCGTCAGATCATCCGTTGGTGGATGCTCATGGTGACCCGCCTAATTGGCATCCGGATTGCGCAATACGGCCAAGCTAACCGCCAACCTACCTTGTTTGTTGCTAACCATATTTCCTTTCTTGATATTATTGTGGTTTCTGGCCTAGCACCGGTGCAATTCTTATCCAAAAGTACAGTGCGCTATTGGCCATTAATTGGCTACCTATCAACGATTACTGGGACTTTATATATCAAGCGCGGCAAAACCAGTTTAATTGCTCGCACTATTCAACAAGTTGCTCAGGTGCTAGAACAGGGCTCGGTGGTGGTTTTCCCTGAAGGGACGACCGGTCTGGGTAAAGAACTTAAAAAATTTCATTCCGGCTTGTTTCAATCTGCCATTGATTCCCAAACCCCGATTCAGCCGGTAGCACTACGTTATATGCGTAATGGTGATGTGGACCGGATTTCGGCCTATATCGAGAATGATAACTTCATGCTGAACTTGTGGCAGGTATTAAAACAACCGCATACCGATGTACATGTTTGCTTTTGCCCTCCCAACCAGGCAAACCAAGAACGCCAAGCTTTAGCCAAACAATCTCAACAACAAATTCAGACACAACTGGACCAACAAAATTTTATTGCAGTTCATTAAGCTTGTTCCATACTATAGCTATGAACTATGCTCGATTTCACCTTAACATCGCCCCAGAGGAATACCTTGCCTATTATTCGGGCCAGGCCTGATCGGTCTCGGTGGTCGCGGAGGATGGTAGGCGCATCGAATTTCCTGCAGAACACTTGCGTGCCTTTGTGCATGAAAATGGTATCAAGGGTAAATTTGAGATTTGTTTTGACCAACTAAATCGCTTTGTAAGCCTTAACAAAGTAGTCTAAAGCTAATTTTAGAATTGGCTACCAATGCGCAAATAAACTTTTTCTTCGCCCAAAGTATCATCTAAGCCTGTTGCAAAACCTAATGCAAGGTGGATACGGAAATTATAAAGCAAGTCCACATCCGCATTTAGCTCAAACCCTGTACCCGCAAAATAATCATCTGGCCCAGAACCCGAATCATTCCATACCCCGCCAACATCATAAAATGCTGTGCCATAGATTTGATTAAATCCAAATGGTGGTGTCATCCAGCCATGCTCAATACGCCAAATAGGAAAGCGATACTCTGCAGATGCTAAACGCATATTTTTACCCGTGAGCTCAGAGCGGCCTTCGTCATAACCTCGTAAGGTATACTCACGCTTATTAAATAAAGGAGAAGCTTCACCACCATTGATAAAGACCGATAGCAAAGTATCGTCATCCTGTACGCCACCTAAACGAAATGGTGAAGGATTATTATTACCACGCCCCTCTACAAGACGTAACGCTAAAACATGCTCACGTCCAAAATGAATGAACTCGCGCCATTCTGCAACGGTAATTTGCCCTTTACGGTTTGCATCACTATTACCAAATACATCACTATCTTCATGAATTAGACGAACATCACGCCCTTCACTACGACTCACTGACAAGGGATAACGCTGAGCAGAAATATAACGCGCAGCGACTGCCGCGATATCTTCTTGCAAGTCTGGCAATGAACCTACGCCACTGCGCACCTTTAAGTCTTTCTCACGCTCCGAGATTGCAGCAGCATGCAAGAACCAACCATCATGCAAACGATTAAGTGGCATAACTAGCTCAGCAATAACCTGGCGTTCATCACGAATACGTACCAGATCATCATTGCCATCAGTAAATAAATCCGTTTCCCGATCAAAACCAAAATGTAAAATCGGTCGAAAACCAAAGTAGAAGTAATCAAAACCACCGACCAGCCACTCATTCTCCACATCATAAGCAATAAACGTCGCAAACTGATGTCTATCCAGTGCATCGCTAGCAATAGTTTGAATACCTAACTCTGTACGCTCTTCATCAATAAAGAGATACGGTAACCACCACGTCGGTGCTAATGTTTCAAAGGGTGAGTAATCTGTAACGGGTAATCCTGATACAGCTGTTGTCTCAACTGTGTCGGTATCTGCTAATAGAAAAGGAGGTGAATCATCATCAACCGGTTTCGCTGCTATAGCAGGTTTCTCTTCATCTTGCTTAACTGGCTTAGGTTTAATGGTTTTTAATGTTGAGGCCGGCGTTTCCTCAACCTCGGCTAAATACATAGGGTAAAACCCATTAATGCCATAACCGGTATAAAACAACCCTGTGCTCGTCAGTACCGGACAAAACACACCACCGATTACATTGGTTAGCTGAGTTCGTTCAAGTGTATCCAAATCAAGCTTATAGGCATTGTAAACGCCATCTTCATCCGAACTATATATAATGAACTTGCCATCTTCTGTATATGATGGGTGATTTTGAATAAATTGATCATCGGTTAATGCTGTCCAAGTCCGAGCTGATAAATCGAATTGTTCTAAGTTCCAACCGTGATCTTTTCGCCAAACCGACGCGGCCACTTTATCGCTTGTAGGTGAATAACTCATCCGGCCGATTTGTTCATTCTGCTTTCCAGCCCAAAGCACTTCAATAAACTGCCCTTCGGCATCCAACAGATGTAAGCTATTTAGCCCCAGCTCATTATGTGCCGCAATAATATGCTTGCCATCACGCGACCAAACCGCCTGCCGATAACGGGCACAATGGGTTAAACGTTGATAATTATTGCCGTCGATATCAACACGATAAATATCATAATAAAGCCGTACACTACGACAACGCTCAGGCTGAGTAATCAATAAGCCTTGTTGTGGATGAAGATCTAAACGTGCGCCATAATTTAAGTTACGTAACTTACGTGCAGGCTGGCCTGCCTTGGACACCATCAATGCTGGATGACTACGATAATTGAATGCAGAATAATAAACGGTATCCCCTTGTGCCACAGTAGAACCTGCCACATAACCGTCGTCGGATAAACGAACCCCCCCGCGTACGCCTACCTTTTCTATTTTCTCAACTTGTGCCATGTGTTTCTTATTTAGATAATTTGTGAACTCCGCCCACATACCATCTAAATCTTTGCGAAACACATTAACAGTATTTGAATTAATTCGATAAGGCACAATATTATCAGAGAGCCCTTCCACCATATCGACAATCGACTTTGCACCATAACGCTGATGCAAAAACTCATGATAGTGGCCACCATATAGATAAGGTATGATGCCTGCAGGCCAGCTGCTAATGGGTTGATTAATGCGGCGTAATGGTTTCACGCCATCCATCACTTCCATACGCATTAACATGTCAAAGTAAGTGCTTTGCCCACGCCCGATGCCTTGCTTATGATCCGTTTCTTTATGTACAGCTAGCCCCTCGATGTACCATAGCGGTTGAAAAGCGTTAGGAAATGAGGTGGGAATTAATAAAGGATGCCGACCAAATGCTTTGCGAAAACCAAGCGGCACACCCCGGGCTTTATCTAAATGAATGATATGTAACAATTCATGCCGAAAAACTAAATCGATCCAACCATTATGATCTTCTAAACTATTCTGATCATCCGGCGCAGAAACAAAAATATTAATATTGTTACGAGGAATAACCCGCGCGAAGCCATTTGAGATATCGAACTCATCTGTGAAAATAACATCAATCTTGTCCCGCGGTACCCAATTAAGATATCCAGTCAATTCTTGATGCATTTGCTCCGCAGTTGACCAAAACTCCTGTACGATAGGCTCTTCTTTATCGTGAAAATGAAAACGGAAGTGCTTTGTTTCCAAGGTCTTCCACGTTAAATTACTATCATGATAGGCATGAGTAATAAAGGTCACTGCCCACAACACCACTGTGGGTATAAGCCATTTCTTCATGGTCTAATATTATTAATCCTTATAAATATACGGTCATAATATAGCAAAACTAAATCTAATGCTTTGCTTTTGTGACGTTTTCATGAAGTTGGTAAGTCTAGAAACATTTTTATTTTTTTTCAACAAGTTATGTTTTCATGACCAAGTACTTTATAACAGTAAATACTTATATAGCTATAACCATCACTTGTTGGCTGATTAGCTTATCTGCTGCATTGGCGACAAATACAACAGCAAGTGTTGATTATTCAACCGCAAAAAAATTATTACAGGCGGTGAGCCAGGTCCAACTTAACCAACAAAAAACGCACTCATTACTGCTGTATTGCGGCCAACAGTTCAAACACTTAAGCACTTCTGCCAATAAAGCGCAAAAACATTGGCAACAACAAAATCAAACAGCCATCCAACAATCGTCAAATGTAAAAAACCACATCACAGCCCAATTACAACAGCATAGCCCCCTGGCCGCCGACAAACTGATGCTTGAAATGGATGCGCTAGTTCGCCAAGGTGTCACACAATTTAAACAATACTTGGCAGAGCAGACACAAAAACAACGACATTACTTATGTAACCGTTTGATTTTATCGGTCCAAGCTGGAGAGTGGGATCTAAAAACGCAAATTCCCCAAGCCCTAGAAACTCTTCGCAAAGGAAAATAAAAACCAAAGTCAAGATCGAACAATCTGCATCGTTCACTTACAATAGCACCCCATGCAGGATCAACTTAACGCAGAACAACGCGAAGCCGTATTACACGAAAGCTCCCCTTTATTGGTACTCGCCGGTGCAGGTAGTGGCAAAACACGGGTGTTAACCCAAAAGATCGCCTACCTCATTAACCAACGGCATTACCAACCTAGCTCTATTATTGCGGTGACCTTTACCAATAAGGCCGCTCGCGAAATGCAAGCCCGTGTAGCTAAAATGGTCGATCCCGAGGTTGCTAAAAAACTCCATATTTCTACATTTCATACACTAGGTTTGCGATTACTTCGCAAAGACCCAGGCGCCTTTGCGCGCAAAGCTAACTTCAGTATTTATGACGCAGGAGATAGTTTGTCGCTGATTAAAGATATCATGCGGCGTGATTTTGGTGATCCGGGTAATTTATCAGAGCGTATACAATGGGTTATTAGTGATTGGAAACAACACATCTTAAGCCCAGAACAAGTTATCAACTTACAACATGTTGATCCGGTTAGCTTAACTGCGGTAAGTGTTTACGAGAAATATGAAGCCGCTTTAACAGCGTTTAATGCCCTAGACTTCGATGATTTAATTATCAAACCAGTGCAAAAATTATTATCGGATCCTGATTATCGTCATCACTGGCAATGTGCAATTCGGCACTTACTAGTAGACGAATATCAAGATACTAATTTATGCCAATATGAGTTAGTAAAACAACTGGTAGGCCCGGTGGGTAACTTCACAGTAGTAGGTGATGATGACCAGTCTATTTACGCCTGGCGTGGCGCTAGACCAGAGAACCTCACTAAGCTAAAAGATGATTACCCGTTATTAAAAGTCATCATGCTCGAACAAAACTATCGCTCCACGGGTAATATTCTCACTGCGGCCAACCAACTTATTGCCAATAATCCACATGTGTTTGAAAAACGCTTATGGAGTCAATATGGTTCGGGTGATCCCATCACACTACTTAGCTGCCAAGATGATGAGCGGGAGGCTGAACAAGTTGTTGCTGAATTACAGCATCATATGTTCCAGCAACGCACACGTTTTAGTGACTATGCTATTTTGTATCGCAGCAATCATCAATCACGCTTATTTGAACAACAACTACGTGAAAAGAATATTCCCTATTACTTAAGTGGCGGCTTATCTTTTTTCGCTTATAGCGAAATCAAAGATATTATGTCGTATCTACGCATTGTCACAAACCCAGAAGATGATAGTGCTTTACTACGCATTATCAATACACCTCGGCGTGAGCTCGGTGCCACTTCAGTACAAAAGCTCGCAGAATTCGCTACGCAACATCGTTGCAGCTTAATAGAGGCGATGACACACCCAGCACTCACACAGCACCTATCAACACGTGCCTACAATAATACCCAAACGTTTCATGATTGGCTTAACCAAATGCATCGTCGCGTTGAGCAATTGCCTGCTGATGAGCTTTTTAATCTTATTATCAATGGCATTGCCTATGAAGAATGGCTCAAAGATACACAGCCTGATGAAATACAAGCAACACGTAAAATTGAAAATGTAAAAGAACTGGCTAGCTGGATTGCCCGCATTGTTAAACAAAACCCCAATGCTAACCTCAATGATGTCGTTGCTAAACTTACGCTCATTGATACGCTCGAGCGTGACAAACAAGATGACGCCCAAAACAATAGCGTTAATTTAATGACACTACATGCGGCGAAGGGGCTCGAATTCCCGTACGTTTATTTGGTCGGCATGGAAGAAAATATATTACCGCATCGCAATAGTATTGAAGATGATGCTATTGAAGAAGAGCGGCGGCTTGCTTACGTTGGTTTAACACGCGCGCAGCGCAAACTTTGTCTCTCTTATGCCATGCGTCGCAAACGCTATGGCGAAGTGGCTTCCACAGAGCCCAGTCGATTTATTAATGAGATCCCAGAGAGTCTGTTACAAAAACGCGGCGTTGAAAGTGATTTGAGTGGTGAAGAACGTATTGAGCATGGTCAACAACAACTATCACAACTACGCTCTTTATTACTCGATACATAAAAAAAGCCACCAACAAGTGGTGGCTTTTTCCAATAATTAATACAGCAATTATTTTACTTGGTTCACCATGTAATCAACCTCTGTGATAATGGCATCATCATCTAATGGACTTCCGCCTCTCGGTGGCATGGCATTAGATGATGATGCCATGAAAGCAGTGGTTGATTACATGGTGAACCAAGTAATCAACCACTGCTTTCATG
>CAZPAE010000003.1:0-19622 GCA_964584455.1 uncultured Thioalkalispiraceae bacterium | reverse complement strand
TGTGCTTGTTCAATACCTTCGGCATGTGACTTCGCTAATCCAGCAACATAAATGGCGGCACCGGCATTCAAAGTGACAATATCACGTGCAGGCCCAGCTTCGCCATTAAAGACTGATTTGATCATGTCGAGGGATTCTTGTGCATCATTGACAACAAGTTGCTTAATATCCGCTTTTTGCAAACCAAAATCATTGGGTGAAATGGTATAGGTTTTGATTTCACCTTGTTTTAATTCTGCCACATGGGTTGTGGCCCCAATGCTGATTTCATCCATACCATCATCAGAATGTACTACCATCACATGCTCACTCCCTAGCTTATGTAATACTTCGGCTAAGGGTAAAACCAGGTCTTTAGAAAAAACACCTAGTAAAAAGTTTTTAACACCGGCAGGATTGGTTAATGGCCCGAGGACATTGAAAATAGTCCGCACACCCATTTCTTTACGTGGCCCAATGGCATGTTTCATGGCGCTATGATGCAATGGTGCAAACATAAACCCGACACCCACTTGCTCTACACATTGTGCGACTTGTTCAGCATTAATATTTAAATTAACACCGGCTGCTTCTAATAAATCCGCACTACCTGAACTGCTGGTAATAGAACGATTACCGTGTTTTGCCACTTTGCCACCGGCTGCCGCTACTACAAAACAACTGGCGGTAGAAATATTGAAAGTGGAGAGACTATCTCCGCCTGTACCGACGATATCAACCACATGTTCGCCAGTTACTTTAACACCGGTTGCTAACTCACGCATCACTTGTGCGGCAGCCGCAATCTCATCAATGGTTTCACCTTTGATACGTAATGCCACCAGAAAACCACCAATTTGCGCAGGTGTTGCTTCACCGGTCATAATCAACCGCATCACAACCACCATTTGCTCATGGCTTAGGTGCTTACCTTCTAATAAAAGACGTAATGCTGCTTGTATGTCCATGCGGTTTCCTTATTCTATTATTGGTATGTTTCTAGGAAGTTTTTTAATAAATCATGCCCCACCGTTGTCAAAATAGACTCGGGATGAAACTGCATACCCTCAATAGCGAGTGTCTTATGCCGCAAGCCCATAATCTCATCGATGTCGCCATTGTCGTGTTGTGTCCATGCCGTTACTTCGAGACACTCTGGTAAGCTCTCTTTTTCTACCACCAGTGAATGGTAACGGGTTGCCTCAAAGGGATTACTCATGCCTTTGAATACACCCACGTCGTTATGCCACATCATTGAGGTTTTGCCATGCATAATCGACTTTGCATGTACCACTTTACCGCCAAACGCCTGACCAATACTTTGATGCCCTAAACAAACACCGAGTATGGGCTTCTTACCGGCAAAATGTTGGATCGCCGACAATGAAATACCGGCCTCATTGGGTGTGCATGGCCCTGGGGATATCACAATATACTTTGGATCTAATTGTTCAATTTGCTCAAGGGTAATTTGATCATTACGATGCACGACCACATCCGCACCTAACTCACCGAGGTATTGCACTAGGTTATAGGTAAACGAATCATAATTATCTATCATCAACAGCATGACACATCCTCATACATTGATCATTTATGTGCACCATCAAGACCTTGTTCGGCCATGGCAACTGCTCTAAATACTGCACGCCCTTTATTCATGGTCTCATCCCATTCACTACGTGGCACAGAGTCGTAAACAATACCTGCACCAGCCTGTATATGTAAGGTTTGATCTTTAATCACCGCAGTACGTATCGCAATGGCGGTGTCCATATTGCCAGACCAACCTAGGTATCCTACGGCGCCGGAATACACACCCCGCTTGACCGGCTCAAGTTCATCAATAATTTCCATGGCTCGAATCTTGGGTGCACCGGATAGGGTCCCTGCAGGAAAAGTCGCCCTTAATACATCCATGGCACTCATGTTCTCTTTGATTTGCCCCGTCACATTAGACACGATATGCATGACATGGGAATAACGTTCAATCAACATTTTATGGGTTAACTCAACACTGCCCGTCTTTGCAATACGCCCCACATCATTACGCCCCAAGTCGATTAACATTAAGTGCTCAGCTAACTCTTTAGGATCGGCTAATAAATCTGCTTCCAGTGCTTTATCTTCTTGCTCTGTTTTGCCGCGAGGTCTAGTACCGGCAATGGGCCGGACAGTGACAATGCCATCTTCAAAACGTACCAATATTTCTGGTGATGAACCTACAACATAGAAATCATCTAGATCCAAATAATACATATAAGGTGACGGGTTAAGACTACGCAAGGCACGATACAAGTCTAACGGCCGAGAATGAAACGGCACTGACAAACGCTGTGACACCACAACCTGCATCACATCGCCATCGATAATATACTGTTTAATCTTATCAACCGCGGACTCAAAACCAGAAACAAAGTCAGTTTCTTTTACATCACGACGCTGCTGGTTAACATGACTCGGCGTTTCCCCACGCATTTGCTCAATGAGCTGATCAATTTGTGTATGTGCCTCGGCAAAGGCATTGGCTTGTTTAGGATCGGCGTGAATAATGATATAGAGCTTGCCACTTAGGTTATCAAAGACAATTACCTGCTCTGATACCATTAATAAGATATCCGGCAACTGTAATGGATCGTCTTTTTGTTTACCGGCTAAACGCGACTCAATGTATCGAATACAATCATAGCCAAAGTAGCCAACCAAGCCACCTGTAAACTTCGGCATGTCCGGTATCTCAGGATGTTTATAGCTCGCTTGTAAATTTTCGATCCATGCCAATGGATCATCAACCTCATGTTCTTCAACCAATTGATTATTGTCATATACTTTGACCGTTTGACCATAGACACGAATAATACGTTGGCAAGGCAAGCCAATAATGGAGTATCGCCCCCATTTCTCACCACCATGTACTGATTCAAATAAATAAGAGTAAGGCCCATTGGCCAATTTAAGGTAGGTACTTAACGGCGTATCCAAATCTGCTAATACTTCTCGCAAGATAGGAATAGCCGTATAACCCTGCTTTGCAAGCGCCTGAAATTCCTGTTCTGTCACTATCATTACCCAGTCAATAATTTAAAAAACACTAAACACCAACACACTTTAACGCCTCACTAGCGTCGCCATCGTTGTTTTACAGTTTGTGTATGTATTGACATATGTTTGGGTCTTTACTTAACAGTTAATATTTTAAGCAACACCTTGTTGCTTGGCCGATTCCAGCAACCCCTGTAGTTCAGCCATACTATCAATGACAGCATCCGGGTTAGCCGTGCGAATGTCCATGCCATGATTATAACCATAACTCATGCAGACAATTTGAAACTCCGCCGCCCGTGCCGCTTTTACATCGCTGACCGAATCTCCCACCATGAGTGAACGACTCGGTGCCACACCAAAGTGTTTTGCGACATGCAATAGTGGCATGGGATCAGGTTTTTTCTTCTCTAGCGTATCACCACTGACCACAATGGAAAAGTCATCATAGATCCCAAGGTCCTTGAGCAAAGGTAAGGTAAATTGCTCAGCCTTGTTGGTAACACAGCCCAAATGATAGTTAGCCGCCTTTAAATATGCCAAGCCTTCTTTCACACCAGGAAACAAAACACTACGCTTCGATGTGTTTTGCGCATAGAGTTCAAGAAAAATGGGATAGGACTTCTCAAATAGCGACTCATCCGGTTCACCATCCAGTTGGCCAACTAAGGCACGCCGAGTAAGACGCTCTACCCCATTGCCTACCCATTCGCGAACTTTGTCTTCACCATGCACTGGCATATCGAGTTGTTTCATCATTTCATCGACGCAAAGAGCCAAGTCCGGCACACTGTCAACCAGTGTGCCGTCCACGTCGATCAAAACAAGTTCAGGTTTACTTAACATATTCTTTTATTTTACTTGGGCTAGCTCATCACGCATTTGCTTAACAATGCTGTCGTAGCCATGGGGATCGCTATCGGATTTCTTACCGAAGATACCTGAGCCCGACACAAACGTATCGGCACCGGCCTGTGCAATTTCACGAATGTTATCCACCTTTACACCACCATCAATCTCAAGGCGAATATCACGACCTGAAGCATCAATGATTTTGCGTGCTTCACGTAGTTTTTCTAACGCGGAAGGAATAAAGCTTTGACCACCAAAGCCCGGGTTAACCGACATTAGCAACACCATATCGATTTTATCGATAACATATTTCAAATGGTCTAACGAAGTTGCCGGGTTAAATACTAACCCTGCTTTACAGCCTTCGGCTTGGATCAATTGTAAGGTCCGATCGATATGCTCCGAAGCTTCTGGATGAAATGTTATGTAGGTTGCTCCGGCCTGAGCAAAGTCAGGAATAATGCGATCCACTGGTTTCACCATTAAGTGCACATCAATAGGTGCAGTCACACCGTGCTTGCGTAATGCCTCACACACCAACGGACCAATGGTCAGATTAGGCACATAGTGGTTATCCATTACATCAAAATGCACAATGTCTGCGCCTGATGCTAATACGTTATCGACTTCCTCGCCCAATTTCGCAAAATCTGCAGATAAAATGGACGGAGCAATTGCAAAATCTGCCATACCGACTGCCTCGTAATTCTAAATCTAAATTTGCGTTCGCTTTCGCCAACACACCAAAAAATGAACCGCAACTCTACCGGAAAAACCCGACCATTGCAGCTTTTTAGCCCCCCAAGTGTGGTTTATACTATCTAAAACAAGACCTTAGCTATACAGGAGCCCACTTATGACCCTACCCAGATACCTGATTAGCCTGGTATTTTTGGCGATTTCGAGCATTTGCATTGCCGCATCAACGTCAGACTTGGCCAAAGAAAAGCGCTGGGAAGAACAAATTGTACCCAGCTTGATGGTTGGCGATGCGGTCAAACTCAAAGCTAACGGCACAGAGTTTCTAGCTCTCTATACAGAAAATGAGGCTGACCATACGCATGGTGCCGCTTTAGTCATCCATGGTATTGGGATTCATCCTGCTTGGCCGGACATTATTGAGCCAACTCGAATCGATTTACCTGAACATGGCTGGCATACCCTATCGTTACAAATGCCCATTTTACCCAATGAAGCTGAGTCGAAAGATTATGTTCCACTCATGGAAGAGGTGCCCAGTCGTATTAAGGCCGGGGTTAATTTCTTAAAAGCAAAAGGGATAAACAATATTGTGATTATTGCTCATAGTTTGGGCACCGTTATGTCCGCATACTATCTCGCGAATAAACCGGACCCAACGGTAAGAGCTTATGTAGCCATTGGTATGAGCCGTTTCTCATTCGATGATCGTTATAGCAATGTAAAAAACCTCGCTAAGATCCAGATGCCTATTCTCGACATCTATGGCAGTGAAGATTTAAGCTCCGTTGTATCCAGTGCTGATGTACGGCTTCGTGCAGGCAAACAAGCCAATAAACCCACTTACACACAAATTAAAGTACCAGGCGCGAACCATTTTTTTGATAATATGAATGACATACTGATCAAACGCATTCGTGGTTGGCTTAATAAACATGCCAAGGGTGTTGAACTTAAAACCAATTAAATAATGAGAATCTTATGACGATTAAATCGCTTACCTTAATACTTCATTTACTTTCTGCTGTCATTTGGGTCGGCGGTATGTTTTTCGCCTATATGGCATTGCGCCCTGTTGCCGCCCAGCAACTTGAACCACCACAACGACTGACTTTATGGGTCGGAGTGTTTAACCATTTTTTCCCTTTTGTCTGGCTTTCAATTATTTTGTTACTGGGCACTGGCTATTACATGTTGTTTTCCACTTGGGGTAGCTTTGCACAAACCCCTGTATATGTGCATATGATGAATGGACTAGGTATCGCAATGATACTTATATATATGCATGTATTCTTTGCACCGTATAAACGTTTAAAACAAGCGGTGATCAAACAAGATTGGCCAGATGGTGGTAAACGGTTAAACCAAATTCGTAAATTGATCGCTCTTAATTTATCACTTGGCTTATTAGTCGTATTAATTGCCGGTGGTGGACGTTACTTCACATTATAATGCTGCCATCTTTCGGTATAATCATACTTACCTAGATTTTGTATGCACTCTACGTAACAAAGTGTAACAATTAGTCTCATTCACTATTGTTGATCTTGTATACATAGTTTCATTACCGAAATGCCCCTATCGGTAGGTTTAATTATCTACATCGCTATAACATTATTTTTATAGTGCTTATAGTAACGTAGTAACAAAACCTTTTTATTATCATGTTGACCCGAGATCTTTGATAAGATCAAAGCAGACGAGCAGGTGTTCAGCATCGCATTAGGTTGGAGGGCATTATGTTGTATCTGAGCTTAAGCATCATATTTATTAGCGTAGCAGTATGGAGCTACTTGTCTTTAAAAAAACAATCACGTTATTACTATCCTACACTTGTACTAAGCAGTATACTTGCCGTCACTAGTTTATCGTTAACATCAATACACATTGTTGATAAAGATAAAGTCGGTCATCTCACTCGTATTTATTTTGGTGATCCCCTAAAGGCAGGACAAATCATTGCCCTAGAGGGACAAAATGGTCCACAAGCACGCGTACTGGGGCCTGGCTTTCATTTCTCACCCTTATTAACGGTTATTTACGATATAGAAGAGCTCCCCATTGTTTCTATTCCCAATGATCAATATGGTCTGATTACCGCAAAAGACGGGCAACAACTTCAACCAGGTCAGTTTTTATCTGATCCTTGGCCTGCTGATCAGCATAGTGCATTCCTTAATGCCGAATACTTTCTAACCCAAGGCGGCCAAAAAGGGCCGCAACTGATGGTACTCAAACCGGGGCAATACCGGATTAATCACTACTTATATGAGATTACCAATCAAGAGCCATTAGATGTACGTGCAGGTGAAGTGGCCGTAGTTAAATCAAACATCAACCAATCAGAAGACTGTCAAACCATTGCTTCATCTGAACACACACCATTGGTAAAACAAGGTTGTGCTGGCGTTTGGCAAGAGGTCCTTGGCCCAGGCAAATATTATCTTAACCACTTAGCATACCAAGCCACGATTATTCCGACGCTATCACAACAAGTTTCTTATAAAGGCGGCTATACCAAACGCCAAATTGAATTATCTGTTGCAAATGATGGTAATGTTGTACAACAAGTATCAAGCTCTGTGATTGAACAACCGATTGATGCCACAGATCAAGCGATTACAGTAATGTTTCAAGGTTGGCCGATTGCCACTGAAATTCGATTAACCATTAATGTGTCACCGAATAACGCACCACGCTTAGTTGCGAATATTGGCGATCTGGAACAAGTGAAACAAACGGTTATTACACCCTTCTTGCGTAGTGAAGTACAAAACATTGTATCTGAGAAAAACATTCCAGTTGCCGATATTATCTCGCGCCGAGCAGAACTCGAAGCCGCCATCCATAATAAACTTGAGCCCGAACTTGCGCATATTGGTGTAATGTTACAATCAGTACGCCTGGGCGAGTTAGCCATCCCAGCCGAAATCCTTGCTGCTAACCAACGTAAGCAACTAGCCGGTATGCTCAGCAGTACGTTTGAAAAGGAACATTTAGCACAACAAAAACGAATTGAATTAGAAAAAACCAAAGCAAGCGCAAATGAACAAGCCACCTTAGCCAAAGCAGAAGTAGAACAACAAGTGGCGAATAAACAAATTGATACCATGAAACTGCGCGGCCGCGCTGAAAAGCTACGTCTGCGTGAAGTGGCACAAGGTCAACAAGCCATGGTTTCTGTATTTGGTAAAGATCGGGTATTAAAACTCACTATGCTCAAGGAAGTACTGGATGCAGCAAAGAATAATCCAGAAATGGTGAAAGTCCCTACAGTATTAGTGCAAGGTGAAAGCAACGGATTGAATGGCCCTGCCGCAGTCTTAGGTGCCAGTAATATTCTTGAGTTTCTTGAACAAGATAAAGAGACAACTGCGCCTAAGTTTGCAAAACAGTTTAAGTGAACGCCATGGCTATGCTGTCCAAACTCAAAACAGGTACCCTGTTTGCTTTACTGTGGGCAACAGGTTTTGCCAGTGCTACAGATATTACTGAGCTAGAATTAAAAGCACGTATCATCGCCGTAGGTATCCCAGGTATTGGAAGCGTTAGAGAGGTAGGCTATTTTCACCCAGATAGCCCGATTAACCATTTACCGGAATTTAATCAATTCACCCGTCCTGGAGAAGTGTTAGATCCCAAACGGTTGCTTGTTACCAGTCACGTTAACTACGGTGCACCTCTGGCCATTAGCAGTCAACGAGGCGGGACGATTCTTTCTATTGATCCATTTCAAACCGAGACATTAGTGATACCGCCTCACTTTGCTATCGATGGTGGGCAAGCGGCAACGCTTAATGGTCATGTACGTGTATTTACAGCGCAACATGCTGCGTTCAGCAACCGTAAGAATAACCCCACAACGATCTCAGCAGAACAGTTATCCGTGGCAAACCCAAAGTATATTTCTATTAATAATGCATTTGGTCGTCCCTGGTTTGCTAATTGCCCCTTTGGCGATAGCGGACCTGGTACTAGCACCGTGATTGATGCAACAGGTCGACCTTTGGCAAACCCACCCAGTGTCGTTGCCGGTGGCGTTTTTACTGGAAGTAAAACCAATCGCCGACCTAAACAATATGTCACGGGAGACTTAATGACGTGCGCCATTAGCACTGCCTTTATGGGCAAGTCACCTGATGGTTCTGGCTTTGCGGTATTTGCCGTGGTGCAATCCAACGGGGAAATTACCCAAGTACATGTACGTGATGGTGTAGATGGCCTACTCCCCGCTACTACGCTACGAATTAACACTGTGGTCAATCGTCACAATCCGTTAGACATGAATGCAACCCATGTGGGCATGGCCTTTAACTGGACACCGGTAAAAACACTATTTATTACGGAACCGACAACCAACAGTATTGCTAAAGTCGATCTAAAACAAGATGCGCACTTGTTTCATGTTGATAAATTACAACGTCTTCGTTCGCGTTATTTTTCCTTTCCCATCGATGTTGCACCGGCAATTCCTGAAATTGCTAATTCTGGCTTTACTAGTCACACACCCTTAGCCGGTGGCGCAGATATGTTTGTAGCAAACCGTGGTAACGGTTCTTTATTACGCATGAACCAACATGGTGAAGTCAGTGCCGTTGCCAAAATCCATGTGCCAGGACTAGGACTAATCAACGCAGGCCGCATTAATGGCATTGCGATTTCAGCCGATGCACAAAAAATTCGTCTCACTTTAAACGGTAGTCTACCTAATTACCCCAAGCATCCTGGTATTTTGATTGAAGTACCTGCGTTTAGCGCTACTGCCCAGCCACAAATGTATGCCAACAATCAACAATTTTATAATGAAGTGAATTTGCCTGCCGAACAAGTTCTACGCGGCAAAAAATCTTTTATGCATTCCTTTACCGTAAGTGAAGGGTTAGGTCCACGCTTTAATGATCGCAACTGTGTTAGTTGCCATAATGTGCCCTCGGTGGGCGGTGCTGGTATTGGTGAAGCAACAACAGCCATACGCGTTGGCATACTTGAAAATTTAAGTGGTGGCTTTGATGACTTAACAGGTCGTGGTGGACCACAAATTCGCCGCCACGCCATTAGCAGCGATGATGAAAACCATATTGTGGGTATCCCGCAACAAGCCAATGTCACATCAATACGAACAGCACCACCTTTATATGGTCTCGGCTTAATTGATCTTATCCCTGATGAGTTGATTCTCAAAGGTGCTGTACCGAAAGGGGATGGTATTCATGGTAAACCGAACTTAGCAAGAGGTGCCGATGGCAAGATGTATGTAGGTAAGTATGGCTGGAAAGCACACAACCCTACTTTAAACATTATGGTTGCTGAGGCGTTTGCGACAGAACTCGGTATTACTACGCCCTTGATGTTACAAGCAAGTACAACTCGCCAAGCATTTAATAATGCAGATGAACAATTAGTTTATGATCATCCTGTGGATTTAATCCATGATGTATCAGCCTTTATTCGGTCATTACAAATTCCAACCCAAGTTACACAATAAGATGTCTTCTCTCTCTCGCCAACAAGTGTTAAACCTATTTTCCCCGCATATGGCACATAACCCGTTGCTACAAATTATGCCAGGATTAATTGCCACCATCATCGTTGGTGGGCTTGCTTATTACATATCCACGGGGGTGAAGGGTTTTCTTAGCAGCAGTCCTTTATTTATGGGGCTCATCTTCGGGTTATTAATTGGTAACACTTTTACCATTCCCCCCTCTTGGTGGGCAGGGCTCAATTTTGTCTTAAAACGTTTATTGCGGTTTAGTGTTATTTTAATTGGCTTTCAGCTGACGATTGGTGAATTATTTGGTTTTGGTATTGAAGGCATTATCATAGCGGTGATTGCTGTCATCACGACCTTGCTATTTGGCTATATTTTATTTATTCGCTGGTTCAAACTTGAATACACCACTAGCTTTTTGATTATTATGGGCACCGCCATCTGTGGTGCAGTTGCCATCTTTGCCACTGCACCGCTATTAAAAGCGAAGCATCATCAAACTGTACTGGCAGTGACGGTGATAACCATTCTTGGCACCATTGCCATGATTGTACTACCTATTATGTATAATGCGGGTTTGTTCGGTCCGCTCAATGAATCCACCTACGGTGTATTAGCTGGCGCCTCATTACATGAAGTCGTACAAGTTGTTGGTGCCGGTTATAACGTATCACAGGATGCAGGTAACGCAGCCACCATTGTTAAGCTAAGCCGTGTTCTTTTATTAATCCCGGTATTATTGATTGTCGGCTCCCTGATATTCCATAGTAAAGAGAAAAAGAGTCTTGCACGTACATTCCCCTGGTTTATCATCGGTTTTATCATTGCTGTTATTATCAACTCTTTAGCTGCACCTGACGAAACCATTACGCAAACTATCGCCCAAATCACTACCTTTTTATTTGTTTTAGTGATGGCCGCATTGGGCATGCAAACTCACTTTCGTGATGTGAAACAATTAAGCAAAAAATTGCTCATCGCCCCGGTCATTTTATTTGCCTTTTTATTCACAATCAGTGGCGCACTGGCTTATGGATTTAACTCAATGGGCTTTGGTGCCAATATGTTTTATACCAGCCAAATACAAACTGGCTATTCAGTATCATTACCAGACACCCGCTTAGGTGGCGAAAAACTTTTCCACGAAACAGGCTGCGTTAAATGTCATACGCCTTTTTTCGAGGTTGATGGTAAAAAGATCTTCGTCTATTCCGATTTGCTTTTGCATGATATGGGGCCTGACTTAGATGATAAAATCATCCAGGGTGAGGCAGGTGGTCGCGATTGGCGTACAGCCCCACTGTGGGGATTACATTTACGTAAACAGTATTTGCATGATGGTCGGGCAACAACCTTACGTGATGCGATTTTAGCGCATGGTGGTGAAGCTGAAATTGTACGAAATCGTTTTGCTGAACTTTCTGAAGAAGAAAAACAACAACTTTATGCTTTCTTAAATAGCCTTTAGTTACGTGCACGCTTAATGGTTTCGTAGGCAGCTTTGATCTCTTGGGTCTTCTCATTCGCTAGCTTAATCATCTCTTCTGGTAGTCCTTTGGCTACTAATTTGTCCGGATGATGTTGATTCATTTGTCGACGATAGGCTTTTTTCACTTCTGCATCACTGGCAGAGGCATCCACACCTAATGCAACATAGGCTTCTTGGAGTAAATCGGCTTGAGATTTACCTGCCTGTTGTTGCCCTTGGCCATGGAAATTGC
Organism: uncultured Thioalkalispiraceae bacterium; assembly: GCA_964584455.1. GTDB lineage: Bacteria > Pseudomonadota > Gammaproteobacteria > UBA6429 > Thiohalophilaceae > CAZPAE01. Next base: position 7,838 of record CAZPAE010000003.1, on the reverse strand, counting down.
GTTGTGCATGTACCATACGCTCTAATCGCGCAAATTCTGATTGCGAAAAACCGATTTTTTTGCAAATCCGAATAAAGACATGGCGTTCTGCATCATGCATGTGTCCATCGGCATAGGCCGCATGCAATAGAATCTCAATAAACATTTGCATTAAATTACGATTACGGCTGCACTCACGATGGAACTGATCCAAAATCTCGTCTAGTGGAAAATCAGCCGCCTTGCCTTTTCCAAACAACTCAATGGCAAACCGTTTTTGTTGCTCATCCAGCTGCATTTGCTGCATGACATTGCGCGCCATTTGTATCTCTGTTTCGCTCACTCGTCCATCTGCCTTGGCCAAGTGTCCCATCACAGAAAATAACGTGGTAAAAAAAGCTGTTTGCGCACGAGCCTGATGTTGCCCGGTACCATGCCCTAGCGCATCATACTCCGCTGCTCGCTTCAAACCCTGATCAAGCTGGTGTCCGGCAAATGCGCCTACCATTGCGCCAATCGGGCCTCCCATGGCAAACCCCAATGCACCGCCGACTAATTTTCCCCACCATGACATAAAAATGCCCCTTTCTATCTTTCGTATATAGTAAGTGTGCCACGATACATCTGCATATGACAGGTAAAAGCGTATTCCCCTGGCCGGTTGGTGGGAACCACCACCGCAACAGATTGCTCAATACACAGACTAATGGCCTCGATGACACCCCATTTTGATGGCACACATGGCTAAGATAACCAGAACCACCAAATAATCAGTACAATGAGCCCGACACCTATTATATTGATGAGTTCTATCATTGCTGACGCTCCGATCTCAACATCCGTAAGCGATTAGCATTGGTAACCACCGTGACCGAAGACAGTGCCATCGCTGCCCCAGCAATCATCGGATTAAGCAGGATACCAAAAAATGGATAGAGCACCCCGGCAGCAATGGGAATACCTAATGTATTATAAAAGAAGGCCCCAAGCAGATTTTGTTTAATATTCCGTAATGTTGCCTGTGAAATATTAATCGCATCGACCACACCATGTAATGAACCCTGCATAAGGGTCACATCGGCACTTTCTATCGCCACGTCGGTTCCAGTGCCAATGGCAAAACCGATATTGGCCCGCGCTAATGCCGGTGCATCATTAATCCCATCCCCCACCATCGCCACCACTTCTTGGCTAGCTTGTAAAGTTGCAATATGCTTATCCTTATCCTGCGGTAAAACACCGGCAATCACATGCGCCACTTTTACCGACTTGGCAACAGCATTGGCTGTGACTTCATTATCGCCTGTCAACATCACCACTTTTAAACCTCGCGACTGTAATTGCGCAATGGCATCAGCCGACCCTGGTTTAATAGGATCCGCAATGGCAATCACCGCTTGTAATTGTCTGTCACGGGCTAAGTATATTGCTGTTTTAGCTTGTTGTGCATAACGCTTAGCAGCATCGCTTAACAGCGTATAATCCACATTATACTGTTGCATCAATTTATCATTGCCCAATAGCACTTGCTGATCGGCAATGTGTGCTACAACCCCCATCCCAGATATTGCCTGAAAATGCTCAGACGGTAACAACACTATCTGTCTCTCCTGAGCCTTCACCAAAATGGCTTGTGCCAATGGGTGTTCTGAGCCTTGCTCTAAGCTCGCTGCTAATTGGAGAACCTTTTCTTCGTTAACCGAACTAACCGTGGCAACATCGGTTACTGTTGGTGTACCTTGGGTGATAGTACCGGTTTTATCTAAAACCACCGTGGAGATCTTCGAGGCAGCTTGTAATGCTTCACCATTGCGAATTAACACCCCAAGCTCTGCAGCTTTGCCAATGCCAACCATGATTGATATGGGTGTGGCTAGGCCCAAAGCACACGGACAAGCAATAATAAGTACGGTCATCGTCGTAATGATGGCTAGGCCCATTGCATTGTCACCACCAAAATTAGCCCATACCAGAAAGCTAATAATGGCAATAATCAGTACACTGGGCACAAACACAGCTGCTACTTTATCCACTAAACGACCTATAGCTGGTTTACTGGATTGTGCTTGGCGCACTAACTGAATAATTTGTGCTAAAACCGTGTCAGCACCAATTCGTTGAGATTGATATAGGAATGTGCCGGAGACATTCATGGTCCCAGCAACCACTTCATCCCCGATATTCTTTTCAATATGCATCGGTTCCCCTGTCAACATTGACTCATCCACATAAGACCGACCTTCAATGATATTGCCATCAACAGCAATCCGCTCACCGGGTCTTACACGCAATGTTTCCCCCAGACCAATCCGTGCGATAGGTATATCCTGCTCCTGCCCATCACGAACCACACGCGCTGTCTTAGGCTGTAAACCGATTAAACGTTGAATGGCTTGTGATGTTTTGCCACGTGCCCGCATCTCTAATGCGCTACCAAAATTGATTAACCCAATAATGATAATGGCCGCCTCAAAATACACATGTTGGTTAAACGAAATAATAGTATCTGGCGCCAATACAACAAAAACGGAATATAACCATGCTGTACCTGTGCCTAGTGCAATCAAGGTATCCATATTTGCATTGTGTGTGGTTAATGACTTCCATGCGCCAACAAAAAATTGGCGCCCTGAATAAATCATGACGCCTAATGTGAGTGCTGCGACAATTAACCACGTCACTTGTCCTATATTCAATGCTGATTGACCATCGCTTGTTGCGATTGCTGGCAACATACCTGTCATCCCTAACAAAAAAAGTGGTATTCCAATCACCGCTGCGACCACCGATTGACGGACAAGCTGCTGATAGTGTTGTTGCTCGGCTTGTTGTTTATTTTCCTCATCGGCCATATCACGTAACTCGGCAGCATCATAACCAGCAGACCTTACTGCTTCGATCAATTGGCTCACATTGGTTGTACCTTTAACAACAGCCGTATGTTCTGCAAAGTTAATATCAACATGCTCTACACCAACGACGGCACGTAGTGCTTTCTCTACAGAGCTAACACAACCTGCGCAGCTCATACCATTAACCGATAAAATAAATTCTTTACTCATAACAATAAAATTGGCCTCATATGGTCTATCATTTTTATAATAATGGTAATCAAATTCCCCATAATGCTATAAATGTCCCTTAGTTACATAGGCATTATTAAAGTTAAGTTGATAAGAGTCGCAATATATAAATAATTGATTGAAACATGTGTTAGCTATTTGTAATATCTTTACTATCATCATTGCTTAACTATTTTTACAGTCGTTGTCTACGTCCAAGTCCCTCTGGTGGTAGCATTGCTCTATAGATAAAACTCGTACTAGGAGATTATCGTGTCATCAATGTCACCGGATGATTTGGTTAATAAAAACATTAAACTTGTCTCTTTACCTGCAGTTATACAGCGGGTGAATACCTTACTTAACGAACCGGGCTCATCTGCTGTGGATATTGCAGAATGTATCGGCCAGGATCCTGCGCTAACTGTTCGGTTATTAAAATTTGTTAATAGCCCGTTTTATAACTTTCCTTCAAAAATAGAAACACTCAGTATGGCGGTGACCGTATTAGGCACACGCCAATTACGTGATTTAGTCTTTGCATCCACTATCGTTAACCGTTTTAGCAAAGGCATCGACAAAGAATTCGATGTTGAAGCATTTTGGTGCCATAGCATTACCGCCGGTTTAGCCGCTCGCGCCATTGCTTTAGATAAAGATATCCCCAACTCTGAGAGGCTTTTTATCGGTGGTTTGTTACATGATATTGGTGTCATGGCAATGTATCTACTGGTACCCAATGAGTCATTTAAACTAAAGAGGGCCTGCCGAAAAAAGAAGGTCAGCTACAATGGTCTGGAAAAAGAGATCTTCGGTTTTACCCATGAAGAACTGGGGCATGCATTGCTCAAGGCATGGTACTTCCCAAAGTCGATTTATGAACCTATTTTGCATCACCATGATCTCACCTGTGAAGATGACTTTAAAACCGATACCTGTATTTTGCATGTCGCTAATGTCATTGCTAACAATATCCAAGCACCTGTATCAAAGGTAGACGATACCATTCTAGACCAAGGTGCACTTGAGTTACTTAACCTAGATCAAGCCACTATCGAGCGTTATTACGGAAAAGTGTACAGCATGTTGGATGAACTGTTGGAACTACTCTATTACGATCTTGCAGCTTAATATTATTAAGCTGCATGCTACCCACCTTTATCATGATAGTACTGCCACCATCGTTAATAAGACACATCACCGGCTATTTAGTTTAACTAAATATCATAATATAACATCTCGTACTACTGTCATTATAATCACATCAAGTTAAAAAGGCATTGTCATACTAACGAAAACTGTTTTCTCACTAAACCACTTATCTAACATAGATCAACTATTTACCCTATTAAGCTGATGTGACTTCCATAATAAAAACACTGCTGGTAACACAATCAAAGTCAAGATTGCTGAACTGACCATACCGCCTATCATGGGTGCAGCAATCCGTTGCATCACTTCAGAACCTGTGCCAGTACCAAACATAATAGGTAACAAGCCGGCAATAATCGTTAGCACCGTCATAAGCTTAGGCCGTAAACGATGTAAGGCACCTTCAATAATGGCATTGAGCAAATCCGTTCGGCTTGTTTGTTGTAGTCGAACTTGACGCTGCCAAGCTAAATTTAAATACAACAACATCACGACTCCCGTTTCTACAGCAACACCGGCGAGCGCAATAAAGCCCATTGCTACCGCCACTGACATCTTAAAGCCCAGCCAATACAATAACCAACCACCACCAACCAATGCCAAAGGCAAGGTAGCTAATATTAAAAAAACTTCGGTTATATTTTTAAAGTTGAGATATAACAAAACAATAATAATGATCAACGTGAATGGGACTACCACGATTAAGCGCTGGCTTGCCCGTTCATAATATTCAAACTGTCCAGACCAGCCTATGCTATATCCCGCAGGAACTGTCACCTGCTCAGCAACACGCTGTTTAGCTTGTTTCACATATGAAGAAAGACCTTGGCCAGCAATTTCTATGTAGACCCAGCCATTAGGACGGGCATTTTCACTTTTAATCATCGCCGGGCCATCGGTAATTTTAATATCCGCTACATCACTTAAAGGAATCCGAGCCCCACTGGGTGTAACAATAGGAAGATTAGCTAACTTAGTGGGTGAGTCACGTAATTCACGCGGATAACGTAAATTAATCGGGTAGCGCTCCAGACCTTCAACACTTTCTGATATGGTCATACCACCCACGGCAGTACTCACTACCTCTTGAATATCGCTCACATTCAAACCTAAGCGCGACGCAGCTAAGCGGTTAATATCCACATCCACATAGCGCCCACTGGCAACGCGCTCTGAAAATATGCTTGCCGTACCCGGTAAGTCTTTTAAGACTTGCTCTATTTGTTCACCGACTTGTTGAATAACTGTTAGGTCCGGCCCGGCTATTTTTATCCCCACATCAGATTTAATTCCGGTTGATAACATATCAATACGAATTTTAATGGGTGGATCCCACGTATTAGCCAAAGAAGGAATGTTGACGATGCGATTTAACTCTTGTTTGAGTTTCTCTAAATCCATGCCTGGACGCCATTGTGATTTAGGCTTGAGTTGAATGGTTGTTTCAATCATGGTCAATGGTGCTGGGTCCGTTGCTGTTTCTGCCCGCCCAATTTTACCAAACACGGTTTCCACTTCAGGAACAGTGCGGATGAGTTTATCAGTTTGTTGCAGTAACTCCTGAGCTTTACCCACGGATAAAGCAGGGAACGTAGTTGGCATATAAAGCAAGTCGCCTTCATCTAAGGCCGGCATAAACTCACTTTCCATTTTCATAAACGGATAAAACCCGATTACCACCAATACCCCGGTTATCACAATAACCTGCCAAGGATAACGCAGAGCCAAAACCAATAACGGCCTATACCCTTTCATTAAAAACCGATTAACGGGATTAGCTGATTCCGGTGTAATTTTACCTTGAATGAAAATGCCCATGAGAACCGGTACCAGGGTAATAGATAACCCTGCCGCCACCGCCATTGCATAGGTTTTTGTATAAGCAAGTGGTGAGAATAATCGCCCCTCTTGTGCCTCTAGGGCAAAAACCGGTAAGAAACTCAAAGTGATAATCAATAGCGAGAAAAATAAGGATGGTCCAACTTCCATCGAAGCATCAAGTATTAAACGCCAATGATTATCTATTTTGCCCTTTGCCTGTTCAATATGTTTATGAACATTCTCAATCATCACAATCGCCGCATCCACCATGGCACCAATAGCAATGGCAATTCCGCCCAGGGACATAATGTTGGCGTTAATACCTTGTAAATGCATAATGACAAATGCACCTATAATCCCGATAGGTAAACTAATAACAACGACTAAGGACGAGCGCAAATGGAATAAAAAGACAGCGCAAACAATGACAACTAAGATAAACTCTTGGAATAGCTTTGTCTGTAAATTATCCACTGCCCGAAGAATAAGGCCTGAGCGATCGTAAGTTGTGACAATCTCAACACCTTCAGGTAACCCAGCCTGTAAATCAGCAAGTTTTTCTTTTACTGCTTCAATGGTTGTTAATGCATTCTCCCCCCAACGCATTACCACGATACCACCAACCACTTCCCCTTCACCGTTTAACTCAGCAATACCGCGCCGAAGTTGTGGCCCTACACGCACATCTGCAATATCTTTTAATAATACCGGTGTACCATTTTCATTTACTGTCACCGGTACTGCACGTAAATCATCGATCGAACTAATATATCCACCAGCTTTTACCATATATTCTGCTTCAGCCATCTCAATAACTGAACCACCCACTTCTTGATTTGCATTAATAATGGCATTTCGAATAGTGGCTAGAGGAATGTTATAGGCACGAAGCCTATCAGGATAAACAACTACCTGATATTGCTTTACCATGCCGCCCACAGTTGCTACTTCGGATACACCTTTGACCGTTTGCAATTCATATTTTAAAAACCAGTCCTGAATGCTACGCAATTGCGATAAATCATGACCACCCTGCCTATCCACCAAAGCATACTCATAAATCCAACCTACTCCTGTTGCATCCGGTCCTAACTCAGGTCGTGCAGCAGCAGGTAATCTGGCAGATACTTGGCTTAAATACTCTAATACCCGAGAACGTGCCCAATAAGGATCAGTGCCATCTTCAAAAATCACATAAACATAGGAATCATTAAAAAAGCTATAACCACGTACAGTAACGGCACCGGGTACCGATAACATCGCTGTTGTTAGCGGGTAAGTAACTTGATCCTCAATAACTTGCGGGGCTTGCCCAGCATAAGTAGTTTTAATAATCACTTGTACATCAGATAAATCGGGTATGGCATCTAATGGGGTTTGCTTCATTGCATAGATACCCCAGCCGACAAGCAATACTGTCAGCACCAATACTAGAAAACGATTGCCAACCGACCATGAGATAATTCGCCCAATCATGATTAATGGCCTCCATGCCCAGCATGTGGGTCCATACGTTGAATGCTGGCACTTAAACTTGCCTCAGAGTCAATCAAGAACTGCCCTGATGTAACGATTCGCTCGCCTTCCTCTAAACCATGCAGTACTTCAACCCACTGACCTGATTCCATGCCAGCCTGCACTGATCTTACCGAGAAGCGCCCTTCCCCTTCAGCTAGCACCACTCGCTCTTGTGCTCCGGTTCGAATCAATGCTTCGCGAGGGATGATAATGATATTTTCTTTTGGCCCGGCAAAAATCGATACACTGGCAAACATGTTTGGCTTAAGTGATTCATCTTTATTATCAAATCGGAGACGTACAGAA
>CAZPAE010000002.1:0-21301 GCA_964584455.1 uncultured Thioalkalispiraceae bacterium | reverse complement strand
AGATACTGGTGCCAACGCCGGCATCACTTTACCGGATATGATGTCGCTGAGTTATGTACAAGAACTTGGTCCGAAATGGACGTTATTGGCCGATGCCACCTGGACTGACTGGAGTGATGTGCAAACTGTTACGGTGAAATTTAATAACCCAGTCCAAGATGATTCGCAGTTAGAACTCAAATTTCGCGATACCATGCGCTATTCAGTGGGTGCCACCTATCGGCCTAATAGTCGTTGGGAATATAAAACCGGTATTGCATATGATGAAGGTGCGGTGAAAAAAGATGAAGATCGCTCAGCGCGAATTCCCGATAGTGATCGGGTTTGGTTAACCCTTGGACTTGCCTATAAGCCATCAGATGACATGATCTTTGATATTGGTTATGCGCATATTTTTGTCAGTGATAGTACGATTAACAATACGCATCCATCATTTGGGCACACATTAAATGGGACTTATGAGTCCGATGTGAACATTTTAGGCGCACAATTGACCTGGAATATCTGAGCATAGCGATTCAGTATTAGCAGTATTGATAAAGGCCGAGGTTCTCGGCCTTTATTTTTGGGCGATCGGTTAGGATTTCATGGGTATGTTTGCCCGCTATTTACCAATATAATAGGACTCCCATTAAAGACCGATTACCCAATGGGTAAGGGGTATTTTTCTAGTTTTCGAGGTAGCTATGTTTAGTAAATCCATGACAATCGCCGGTTTTGATGATGAGCTTTGGCAGGCCATGCAACATGAAAATGTACGTCAAGAAGAGCATATTGAGCTTATTGCATCTGAAAATTATGCCAGTCCCCGTGTAATGCAAGCACAGGGCTCAGCTTTGACCAATAAATATGCCGAAGGCTACCCCTCTAAGCGCTATTATGGTGGTTGTGAATACGTGGATGTGGCAGAACAATTGGCCATAGACCGGGTGAAGCAGCTATTTGGTGCTGACTATGCCAATGTCCAGCCTCATTCGGGGTCGCAGGCCAATGCTGCGGTTTATTTAGCATTATGTGAGCCGGGTGATACAGTTTTAGGCATGAGTCTGGCTGATGGTGGTCACTTGACCCATGGTTCCAAAGTGAATTTTTCCGGTAAATTATACAATGCAGTGCAGTATGGTTTAGATACCAATACCGGTGCGCTGGATTATGATGAGATTGCACGGCTAGCCCAAGAACACAAACCGAAAATGATCGTGGCCGGTTTTTCGGCTTATTCGCAGGTGATGGATTGGCAACGGTTTCGTGATATTGCCGATAGTGTCGGGGCTTATTTATTTGTTGATATGGCGCATGTGGCGGGTTTGATTGCAGCAGGTCATTATCCCAACCCGGTACCCATTGCCGATGTGACCACCTCAACCACCCATAAGACCTTACGTGGTCCTCGGGGCGGAATTATTCTGGCTAAATCCAATCCGGATTTAGAGAAAAAACTCAACTCATTGGTCTTTCCGGGTACTCAAGGTGGTCCGTTAATGCATGTGATTGCGGCAAAAGCGGTGGCCTTTAAAGAAGCGTTAGAGCCAGAGTTCAAGACATATCAAGCACAGGTGATTACCAATGCCAGAGCAATGGCCGCAACCATGATAGAGCGTGGTTATAAGATTGTCTCCGGTGGTACGGATAATCATCTGTTCTTAGTGGATTTAATTGACAAAGGATTAACGGGTAAAGATGCAGATGCTGCACTGGGTGCGGCTAATATTACCGTGAACAAGAATGCGGTACCGAATGATCCACAATCGCCATTTGTGACCAGTGGGATTCGTGTTGGCACACCCGCGATTACTACACGCGGTTTTAAAGAAGCAGAAGCAAAAGATTTGGCTAACTGGATTTGTGATGTTTTGGACCATCACACGGATACGAATGTGATTGCTGAGGTAAAACAAAAAGTCTTAGATATTTGTCAACGCTTTCCTGTTTATGAGCAATAGACCGACTGATTTATTAATGCGATGTTTGGGGTAGCACGGTGCATTGTCCTTTTTGCGGTGCCACTGACACAAAAGTTATTGATTCACGCTTAGCCAGTGAAGGTGCCATGGTGCGCCGTCGTCGTGAATGCTTAAGTTGTACTGAGCGATTTACCACGTTTGAAACAGCCGAGTTGGTCATGCCTCGCATTATCAAGTCAGATGGTCGCCGTGAACCTTTTAATGAAGAAAAATTACGTGCCGGTATTGTGCGGGCGTTAGAGAAACGACCGATAGGTATCGAGAAAATCGATGCCGCTGTTAATCGCATTATGAAGCGCATGCGTACCGGTGGTGAACGTGATTTTGCCTCACAACAGATTGGCAACTTAGTGATGGAAGAGTTACGTGATGTAGACCAAGTTGCTTATGTTCGTTTTGCTTCAGTCTATCGTAGTTTCCAAGATGTGAGTGCCTTTGAAGAAGAGATAGAACGACTTAAAAGTGAACCTTCGCCGGAATTAAAAAAGCGCCAACACTCTTGGTTGCCTGATGAAGAATAAGTTGTTAGCGCATGTTTTCCATTGCTGATCACGAATATATGAACCGGGCTATCCAGTTAGCCAAGCGGGGATTATATAGTACGGATCCGAATCCTCGTGTCGGTTGTGTCATCGTAAAAGAAGGGACCGTTATAGGTGAAGGCTGGCATGAAGTGGCCGGGCAAGCCCATGCAGAGGTCAATGCGTTAGCACAAGCTGGTGCACAAGCGAACGGGGCAACAGTTTATGTCACCTTAGAACCCTGTTGTCATCAGGGCAAAACCCCTCCTTGTACCGATGCCTTAGTCAAAGCCAAGGTCGCTCGAGTTGTGGCGGCAATGCAAGATCCGAATCCACAAGTGGCCGGGAACGGTTTACAACAGTTAATGAACAAAGGGATCGAAGTAGATGTTGGCTTATTGGAAAGTGAAGCGGCTGAATTAAATATTGGTTTTGTAAAAAGGATGCGCCAAGGTCGACCCTATGTGCGTAACAAGTTAGCCATGAGCTTGGATGGTCGTACTGCCATGGCTAGTGGGGAAAGTAAATGGATTACCCAGTCAGCGGCACGACAAGATGTACAACATTGGCGGGCCCGCAGTTCAGCAGTCTTAACGGGTGCCGGCACCATATTAGCTGATGATCCGGCGATGACGGTACGGCTTGATGCTGTTGTACGTCAGCCCAAACGTTTTATTATCGATACTAATCTAAGCACGCCAGTGAATGCCAAGATCCTTAGCCAACCTGGTGAGACGCATATTCTTACCTGTGTAGATGAGCCGGTGATTGTGGAACAACTCAGTGCCAAAGGGGCACAGGTTCATCAATTACCAAAACATAATGGCCGCGTTGAGTTAGGTGCAGTAATGGATTATTTAGCACGGCAAGAAGTCAATGAAGTATTACTCGAGACCGGCGCGACCTTAAGTGGCGCCATGCTGTCAGCGGGTTTCATCGATGAACTGATCATTTATGTTGCACCGTTGTTAATGGGTGATTCTGCACGAGGGTTATTTAAACTACCGCAACTGCAAGCCATGGCTGATCGTATGGCATTAACTATTGAAGATATTCGTTTATTCGGCCAGGATATTCGTATTATTGCTCGGCCCAATCCTTGAGGTAGAAAGTATGTTTACTGGTATTATCGAAGCCGTTGGCAGCATCAACCAAATACAAACACAGGGTGATGATCTTCGTCTATATATCGAAACCGCCAAGCTGGATTTATCCGATGTGCAATTGGGTGACAGTATTGCGGTGAACGGGGTTTGTTTAACGGCAACACAATTACCGGGCAATGGTTTTTGGGCCGATGTTTCTAAGGAAACCTTGGATAAAACGACCTTGGCCCATTGCCAAGCTGGCGATAAAGTCAATTTAGAGAAGGCCTTGACGCCGACTACCCGTTTGGGAGGGCACTTGGTCAGCGGTCATGTGGATGGCATTGGCCAGGTGGCATTGCGAGAGTCTGCTGGGCGCTCGATCCACTTTCAAATCCAGGCACCCACGGCATTAGCGCGGTATATTGCACAAAAAGGCTCAATTTGTGTGGATGGGATTAGCTTAACGGTAAATGCGGTGAGTGGCTGTGTGTTTGATTTGAATATTGTGCCGCATACCTTAGCAGAAACCACGATGGCTGATTTCAAGGTCGGCCGCAAGGTCAATCTCGAGGTGGATATTATTGCCCGCTATTTGGAGCGTATGCTTGTGTCAGATGCGTCAGTTGAGGGGGATTCTGGGCGAATTTCACAGGATTTTCTCGCGCAACACGGCTTTATTAAGTAAGATCAGGCGTTCGGCAAAGCCGATTTCCCATAGCCAACATCACAGTATTAGGTAGATTATGTTAGCGACACGTTTGAACACGGTTGAAGAGCTGGTCGACGATATCCGTCAGGGCAAGATGGTTATCTTGATGGATGATGAAGATCGCGAAAATGAAGGCGATCTGATTATGGCCGCAGAGAAGGTCACGCCTGAGGCGATCAATTTTATGGCCATGTATGGACGGGGACTGGTCTGTTTAACCATGACCAAAGAGCGCTGTGAAGCGCTACGTTTGCCGTTGATGGTTAGCTCAACCAATGATCAGCACGGCACTAACTTCACGATTTCCATTGAGGCAGCAGAAGGGGTGACCACGGGTATTTCTGCAGCGGATCGGGCTAAGACCATTCAAGCGGCTGTGGCCCAACATGCTAAGCCCTCTGATCTGGTCCAGCCAGGGCATATTTTTCCACTTATGGCACAACCCGGCGGTGTTTTAACCCGGGCCGGGCATACTGAGGCCGGATCTGATTTGGCGCGTATGGCAGGCTTTGAGCCGGCCGCGGTCATTGTGGAAATACTCAAAGACGATGGCACCATGGCACGGCGCCCAGATCTCGAACAGTTTGCGAAAAAGCACGATATCAAAATTGGTACGGTGGCGGATTTAATTCATTACCGCATGCACTATGAGAAGTCTATCGAACGTATTAGTGTCTGTGATATGCCGACCCGTTATGGCGATTTTAAGTTACATTCTTATAAGAACATGATTGATGGTTCTGTTCACTTAGCATTAGTCAAAGGGCAAATCAAAAAGACCAATCCTACTTTGGTGCGGGTGCATGTTGAAAATGGTCTGTGTGATAATTTTGGTAGCTTACGCAAAGGCTGTGGTTGGCCACTGGACGATGTATTGCAACGGATCGAAAAAGAAGGTGAAGGTGTTGCCGTGATCCTACGTACCCCTGAAGACAGTGAACAATTGGTTCAACAATTGAAAAAATATGCTGCGGAAGATGCCGGGGAAGACTTACCCAGTAGTGAACGGCGTGCAGATTTGCGTACTTTTGGTATCGGTGCGCAAATTCTAACGGATCTTGGTGTGCATAAAATGCGTGTCATGAGTGCACCGAAGAAAATGCATGCATTATCTGGTTTTGACTTAGAAGTCATTGAGTACATTCAAGAATAAAATTAAAAAGGTTATCCCAAATGAGTACACCGAAAGTGGTTGAAGGCGACATGGTGTGTCGCAATAGCAAGTTTTGTTTAGTGGTTGCACGGTTCAATAGTTTTGTTACCGAAAGCTTGTTAAACGGTGCGTTAGATGCACTTAAGCGTCATGGCGCACAAGATAGTGATTTAGAAGTCGTTTGGGTCCCTGGTGCTTATGAATTACCGTTGGCGGTGAAGGTTATTGCAGAAAAAGGCCAATATGATGCAGTGATTGCCTTAGGTGCCGTGATTCGCGGTGGAACACCGCATTTTGATTTTGTTGCCGGTGAATGTGTCAAAGGTTTATCACAAGTTATGATGCAAACCGGGTTACCGGTGTCCTTTGGTGTCTTAACGGTAGATAGCATTGAACAGGCGATTGAACGTGCCGGTACCAAGGCCGGCAATAAAGGTGCTGAGGCCGCAATGTCTGCGGTTGAAATGGTGAATCTACTTAAGCAATACAAATAGTTATTGTTTGTTGTATCCAATGGGTGAGATACGCTTTGCGTATTGCACCTAAAGTAATTGCTCTTTAAAAAGGTGAGATGTGATGAGTAAAGCGCGTTCGCGTGCCCGGCGTTTGGCCATGCAAAGTTTATATGAATGGCAAATTGCGGATAATACGCCAAGTGATATTCTGAGCACTTACCTGAATGAGCACGATCTTAAATCCACCGATAAAGCCTATTTTGAGACGCTGTTACTTGGTGTGAGTAAGCATCAGTCTGAGATCGATACTGCGCTAACGCCGCATTTAGCTCGCCCATTAGATGAAGTTGACCCCATTGAATTAGCCATTCTAAGATTAGCTTGTTATGAGCTGATACATCACCTTGATGTGCCTTATCGTGTGGTGCTAAATGAAGCCATTGAATTAGCGAAACAATTTGGTGCTGAATCAGGCCATCGTTTTGTGAATGGTATTTTGGACCGTGTGGCTACCGAGGTTAGGGCCATGGAGGTTAAACTCAAAAAATCGTGAACGCGCTGTGTCCAGATCTGAATTTGATATTATCCAAAATTACTTTGCCCAACTAACTGATACACCGAATTGGGTTTCAGTGGGTATTGGTGATGATGCTGCGGTACTTCAGCCCATACCTGATCAGTCTTTGCTGGTTTCTATTGATACCTTAAATCAAGGTATTCATTTTACAGAACATTATTCTGCCTACGATATTGCCTATAAAGCCTTAGCCGTTAATCTTAGCGATATTGCTGCTATGGGAGGGCAACCATGTTGGTTTACCTTAGCGCTGAGTTTACCGGCTGTGGATGAAGCATGGCTAAGAGAATTTAGTCAGGGCTTGGCGGCGTTAGCCACACAACACCACGTTGCATTAGTGGGGGGGGATACAACCAAAGGCCCGCTCAGTATCACGATACAAATTGCAGGCACTGCACCACCCGGAAAAAGCTTATGTCGCCATGGTGCTAAGCTAGAAGATGATATTTATGTCACTGGCTATTTGGGCGATGCTGCGGCCGGTTTATTAGCATCGCAAACCAATTTATCTTTTACTTCAGAACAAAAAGCCTATTTCTTACAGCGATTGCAGCAACCTACACCACGGGTTGAGCTAGGAATGGCATTACGTGATATCGCCAATGCCTGTATTGATGTTTCCGATGGTTTAGCCGCTGATCTTTCACATATGCTTGATAAGAGTCGAGTGGGGGCTCAATTAGATATCAGTGCATTACCTTGTTCACCGGCTTTGCAGTCAGCAGCATTATCACAAAAAACTGATTTGGCACTTTATGGCGGCGATGATTATGAATTATGTTTTACTGCTGATCAGCAAGCTCGTTCAAGCATTGCGCAACTTAGTCAAGATTTAGGGTGTCCTATTACCTGTATTGGTTCAGTGATTGCCACATCAGGTTTATTTTCTTCACAAGCAGGGAAACAAGAACCGCTCCCTGTAAAAGGGTTTGATCATTTTGCCCATGAATAATCTCAGCATAACACCTCGTTCCTTAATTAAAGATCCCGGCCATTTACTCAGTTTTGGTTTTGGCAGTGGTCTTGCGCCTGTGGCACCTGGCACGTTCGGTACTTTGGCAGCGGTACCCTTTTATTTATTAGCTGCCACGGTATTCAATCCGCTTTCTTATGCCTTAGTGACCTTGTTGGTGTGTTTACTTGGAGTTTATTTGTGCGGCCGTACGACCCGTGCGCTAGGTGTACATGATCACGGTGCCATTGTGTGGGATGAATTCGCCGGTTTGTTTGTTACTATGTTATTTATTACCCCATCGTTATTTACTGTGATATTAGGGTTTGGCTTATTTCGTTTATTTGACATTGTCAAACCTTGGCCGATATCTGTGATCGATTCACGGGTAAAAGGTGGGGTTGGTGTTATGCTGGACGATATCATCGCAGGCGTCTATGCCGGGATTATTCTACATTTGATTGTCTACTTTTTTAAACTTTAGGAGTTGTTGGTTCATGAAAAAATGGTGGCCTATTTTGTTATTGTGCAGCTCAATGTGGGTTAGTACCGTTTTGGCTAATGAAGTAGAGGTGGTTAAGGTTTCCATTGAACCCAGTGCACATCGTTGGACCTTTCATGTTACCTTGCAACACCAAGACACTGGTTGGGAACATTATGCCGATGGGTGGCGTATTGTGGATGAAAAAGGCAATTTAATTGGCCAGCGTAACTTATGGCATCCGCATGAAAAAGAGCAACCCTTTACGCGAACTTTGGCCAGTGTTTTAGTACCAAAGGGGACGCATGTTATTTTTATTGAAGCGCACGACAAAGTACATGGTTGGTCTAAACAACGTGTCAGAGTAGACTTAAGAAAGGACAAAGGCCCACGTTACGTCATTCGACGAAAGTAAGCAAAGCGATTCAGGATGAATAGCTGATAGCGTGTTTATTCGCTATCAGCGTTTTTGTCACATTCAATTAATGCGTAAGCAGAATGATTATGAATCGACTCGAAGTTTTCCGACTCAACAACATAATAGTTAATGCGATCATCGCTATTTAGTCGTGCTGCAACATCCCTTACCATGTCTTCGACAAACTTAGGGTTATCGTAAGCGCGTTCGGTTACCATCTTTTCGTCGGGGCGTTTAAGTAAGCCATATAATTCGCATGAGGCTTCGGTCTCGACAATATCAATTAACTCTTCAATCCAAACAAACTCGTCAATTCGGGCGGTCACCGTCACATGCGAACGTTGATTGTGTGCACCATAGTCTGAAATTTTCTTTGAGCATGGGCATAAGCTCGTGACCGGCACAACGACCTTGATATTTAACTGTGGATTACCATCGTGTATTTCACCGATAAAGGTGACATCGTAATCCATGAGGCTTTCTACACCGGATACCGGTGCTTTTTTGCTAACAAAATAGGGAAAACGCATTTCGATATGACCTGAGCCGGCTTCTAAGCGGTCAGTCATTTCGTGCAACATGTCTTTGAATGACTTAACTGAGATTTCACGTTCATGATGATGCAGAATTTCCACGAAACGCGACATATGCGTTCCTTTGAAGTTGTGCGGTAAATTCACATACATATTGAAGTTAGCAATGGTATGTTGCTCGCCTTCACTGCGGTCACGCACACGAATAGGGTGACGAATATCTTTGATACCAACTTTATTGATAGGTATGTTGCGGGTGTCAGTACGGTTTTGCACATCTTCGATCACAAGATTAGTCACTTCGTTATTGGTCATGTTCATTCTTCCTCCGTGTAATTCACACAAGCACGTTCATTTTCCCAGAGCGTGATGGCATCAACTTTTACACGTTCGTCATTCAAACTATCGCTGAGGTTTTTATATAAAAATGCAGCGATGTTTTCTGCCGTTGGGTTTATTTCATCAAAGGGTGGTATCTCGTTAAGGTGACGGTGATCCAACCTATCAATTAATTGCTTGGTAGCAGTCTTAATATCTCGGAAGTCCATTCCCATACCGATGTGATCAAGTTCAGTGGCCACTACCTCGACTTCTACTTTCCAGTTGTGGCCATGTAACCGACTACAAGCGCCGGGATAATCACGTAATAAGTGAGCGGCGGCAAAGTCCGTCACTATTTTCATTCGATAACGACCCATCTATATCCTACTATTATACTCAGATTTTACGTTGTGCTTCTAGTGAATGAGAGAGACTTTTTGCGGGTGTGGCAGACTTGGCATGGGTTTGCTGCCGCAGAAAAGTATCTATTTGGCGAATTATACCATCTGCACTGAGTTCAGCGTCAGCCAATAATTCATTTCGCGTACCATGCGCTAAGAATTTATCAGGTAAACCCAGGTTAATGATAGGTGTTGTTAGTCCCTGACGTGCGAGATATTCATTAACTGCACTGCCGGCGCCACCGATGATAGCATTATCTTCCACTGTCACCAGTAATGAGTGAGTTTGGGCAAGTGTGCTGATCATGGTTTCATCTAAGGGTTTGATAAAACGCATATTCACTAAGCTGGCATTTAACACATCAGCAGCCTGACTGGTTTCATCTAGCAAACTACCAAACAGTAAGATAGCAATGGATTCACCTTGGCGGAGTTGATGTGCTTGGCCTATGGGAATAGGTTCTAAATTTTTATCAATAGCTGCGCCGGGGCCTTGGCCGCGTGGGTAACGTACTGCAGCAGGTCCATTGTGTAAAAAGCCTGTTGTGAGCATTTGGCGGCATTCGTTTTCATCTGCTGGCGCCATGATTGTCATGTTGGGTACACAGCGTAAGTAACTGAGATCAAAACTACCGGCATGGGTCGCACCATCGGGGCCAACAATACCGGCACGGTCGATAGCAAATAACACCGGTAGGTTTTGAATTGCCACATCATGGATTAACTGATCATAGGCGCGTTGTAAAAAGGTAGAGTAGATAGCCACAACCGGCTTCAAATTTTCGCAAGCTAAGCCGGCAGCTAAGGTCACTGCGTGTTGTTCGGCAATGCCAACATCATAATAGCGATTAGGAAATTGCTCGGAAAAAGCGACTAAGCCAGATCCTTCACGCATAGCGGGGGTAATACCAATTAGTTTATGATCAAGTTTTGCCATGTCGCATAACCAGTCACTAAATACTTTGGTATAGGTTGGCCCTGTGGGCTTACCTTTTTCGAGCTTGCCAGATTCAGGATGGAATTTACCAACCCCATGGTAGATGCAAGGATCTTTTTCAGCTGGTAAGAAACCTTTACCTTTCTTGGTAACAATATGTAAAAACCGCGGTCCGGTTTGTTTGCGCAAGTTACTGAGTGTTTTAACCAGTGTATTTACATCATGCCCATCGACTGGACCAATGTAATTGAAGCCAAGCTCTTCGAATAAGGTGCCTGGAATGACCATGCCTTTCATGTGTTCTTCTGTACGCTTAGCCAGTTCCCACATAGATGGCATGACACTTAATACTTTACGGCTACCTTCACGCATGGAAGCATAAACTTTGCCGGATAGAATACGGGCCAGGTGATTGGACAGGGCACCGACGTTCGGCGAGATAGACATATCATTGTCGTTTAAGATCACCAACAAGTTTGCATCTAAATCACCAGCATGGTTTAACGCTTCAAATGCCATACCGGCAGTCATAGCACCATCACCGATAATGGCAATCACTTGGGTATCTTGCTGTTGTTGCTGGGCGGCTAAAGCCATACCCAGTGCGGCACTAATGGAGGTACTGGAATGTCCTACACCGAAGGTGTCGTAAGGGCTTTCATCGCGTTTGGGAAAGCCTGAGAGCCCATCTTTTTGGCGCATGGTTGACATGCGGTCGCGTCGGCCAGTGAGAATTTTATGCGGATAAGTTTGATGTCCCACATCCCAAATTAGCCGGTCATCCGGGGTATTGAAAACATAATGCAGGGCGACGGTGAGTTCTACGGTGCCTAATCCGGCAGATAAGTGGCCGCCTGTGTCGCTGACACTATGAATCAAGAATTGACGTAATTCTTCGGATAATTGCTCTAATTGCTCGATAGAGAGTTCACGCAATTGTGCCGGTGAATCGATGCAGTTGAGTAAAGGAAAGTCGTATTGATTCATATCAGCAATAGTATGGTCTGGTGGGGCAATCTCAAAGTAATAATTACTGTATTAAGATAAAATCTTTTAATGTGTGCGTTCAATGATAAAACGCGCAATATCACGCAATGGGTCAGCCTGCTCATCAAATGAAGACAAGGTGTTAATGGCATCATCACACAGTTCTTGGCTTAGCTCCCGTGATGCTTCTAAGCCAAGGATATAAGGGTAGGTAGGCTTATTCAGGGCACGATCCGCACCATGTGGTTTACCTAAGACAGCGGTATCGCCCGTTTCGTCTAAGATGTCATCCATCACTTGAAAAGCTAGACCAATACATTTGGCGTAATGGTCAAGTTGTTTTAATTGGGTTGGGCTGGCGTTAGTAGAGCAATATGCGCCTAACATCACACTGGCACGAATTAATGCCCCTGTTTTATGGATATGCATGTTTTCCAGCTCTGCTTCGCTAATTTCTCGGCCTACCGCGGCCAAATCGATGGCTTGTCCACCCACCATGCCATAAGAGCCGGAGGCTTGCGCCAGTAAGGCGATCATCTGGACTTGGGTGGCACAGGGGATTTGTTTATCCAAGCTGTGGCCAAGTATGTAGAAAGCAAGGGTTTGTAGTGCATCACCGGCTAGGATAGCGGTGGCTTCATCAAAAGCGATATGGCAAGTGGGTTTGCCACGTCGCAAGTCGTCATCATCCATGGCCGGAAGATCGTCATGCACCAAAGAGTAAGCATGAATACATTCAATTGCACTCGCCGGTGCATCTAATATAGCGTGTGGCACGCCAAAGCTGTGGCCTGCGGCATACACTAAGATGGGACGTAATCGCTTACCGCCGTTGAATACGGCATAACGCATCGCAGTATGTAGCTGACAGGGTTCGATGCTTTCCTTTGGTAGCCAATGGGCTAAAGCCGCATCAACCCGTTCTATCCAGGCGGTTTTATGTGAATCAAGGCTCAATGGTTTAGTCTTCTTCGAAATTGGCGAGTTCAGCGTGTTTGTTTTCTTGCAGCAGAATTTGGACTTTTTGTTCTGCATCACGCAGGGCGGTTTGGCATTGGCGTGTGAGTTGGACGCCTCGCTCAAAGTCTTTTAATGATTCTTCCAAACTGAGCTCGCCTTTTTCCATGCGACTAACAAGGGTTTCCAGCTCTTTGAGTGCGGCTTCGAACTCGACTTGTTGCGGGGCAGATTTTTTGCTGCTAGCTTTTTTAGGCACGTCAATTCCTAGTTCTAATGGGGCCAAAGGTCGCTAAGGTAGCCCAAAGTGTCGCCAGGGGCAAACCTCTGTGATGAATTCTTAGAGAATTTAGACTCAGTCTTGACAGTACCGGATCCGTCAGTTATCTTTCTTTTATGTGATTTAGAATGATTCTAAATCTATACTGAAGACTGCTAAGGCAGCATTGTTAAATCAAAAATTGGAGGGTGGCCCCATGGCTAACTTAAAGGACAGCAAAACCGAACAAAATCTGAAGGACGCTTTTGCTGGCGAATCTCAGGCAAACCGGCGTTATCTTTATTTTGCATCAAAGGCAGATGTGGAAGGTTATAACGATGTTGCGGCGGTATTCCGTTCAACAGCAGAAGGCGAAACTGGCCACGCCCATGGTCATTTAGAATACCTAGAGGAAACCGGCGACCCAGCAACAGGTTTACCTATCGGTGGTACCGCGGATAATTTAAAAGCGGCTATTGCTGGTGAAACTCACGAATATACCGACATGTATCCTGGCATGGCCAAATCAGCACGTGATGAAGGTTTCGATGAAATTGCTGATTGGTTCGAAACATTAGCTAAAGCAGAACGCTCACATGCTAACCGTTTCCAAAAAGCATTGGATAACTTAGATAACTAAGCGCCAGAATGAGGTTCCTCTCAAGCGAGAGGAGCCTCTTTTTAGCTAAGAGGTATAACAAGAGCATGAGTGCTAAATCTGAAAGTTATCGTGAAGGTAGTCTACAAGCCCCCACCCGCCACGCGCTCGATTGGAAAAGTGAGAAATTTTATAACCAAGATGATTTATATCAGGAGCTCGAACGAGTTTATGACATATGTCATGGTTGTCGGCGATGTGTGAGTTTGTGTAATGCCTTTCCGACTTTATTCGATTTAGTCGATGAATCTGAGACCATGGAAGTGGACGGGGTAGATAAAAAGGATTATTGGAACGTTGTTGAACATTGTTATTTGTGTGATCTGTGTTATATGACCAAATGTCCTTACGTTCCGCCACATGAATGGAATGTTGATTTCCCCCATTTAATGCTACGCGCTAAAGCGGTGAAGTTTAAACAACAAGGTGCCAGCTTTCGCGATAAGGTGTTAAGTAGTACTGATGCAATGGGTAAATTTGCCGGTATACCTATCGTTGTCAATGCGGTTAATACAGCAAATAAACTTCCCGTTTTTCGTAAAGTATTACAAAGTACATTCGGTGTTCATGCCGGTGCTAAATTACCTTCGTATCATAGTAAAACATTGCGCAAGCAATATGCCGGTTATGAGTCTGAAGATTATAAAGCAGGTGAGTTAACCCAAGGCCGAGTTGCTATCTTTGCTACATGCTATGGCAATTATAATGAGCCCCATGTGGGTGATGACCTTAAGACTGTATTTGAGCATAATGATATTGCTATTCGGTTTGTTGATAAAGAAACATGCTGTGGTATGCCAAAACTGGAATTAGGTGATCTGGAATCTGTAGCCAAGGCAAAGGAAGTTAACGTGCCGATGTTGGCTAAGTTAATAGACGAAGGCTGGGATATCGTAGCACCAGTGCCATCATGTGTGCTGATGTTTAAGCAAGAATTACCGTTAATGTTCCCTGACGATGAGCAAGTTCAAAAAGTAAAAAACGCCATTTATGATCCGTTTGAGTATTTAATGTTACGTCATAAGGATGGATTATTACGTACCGACTTTAATCAGTCCCTAGGTAAAGTGGCATACCATGTTGCTTGTCATCAACGTGTGCAAAATATTGGATTAAAAACACGTGATGTTTTACAACTGATTCCCGATAGCGATATTCAAGCCATTGAGCGTTGTTCAGGGCATGATGGTACTTATGCGGTAAAAAATGAGTATCATGATGTGGCGATGAAAATCGTGAAACCTGTTGTTCGTAAAGTCAATGATATGCAAGCAGATCATTATGCCAGTGATTGTCCAATGGCAGGTAGGCATATTGAAAATGGACTCAATAACGACAGTGAAACAACGCATCCCATGAGCCTATTGCGTAAAGCCTATGGTATTTAATAAACAGGTGAAACATGAAAAAACTAACGCGTGAAGATTTAATGACACTTGAAACCTATGCTAAAGAGCGTAAGTTGTTTCGTACTAAAGTTTTGGAGCATAAAAAATACCGCAAAATAGGTTTGGGTGAACATGCTACCTTGTATTTTGAAGATCGTCTGACGATGCAATATCAAATACAAGAAATGTTACGTGTAGAACGTATTTTTGAGGAAGCCGGTATTCTTGAAGAGCTAGATGCTTATAATCCGCTAATTCCTGACGGCGGCAATCTCAAAGCAACGTTTATGTTGGAATACGATGATGTGGAAGAGCGTAAACAAGCCTTGGCTAATATGATTGGAATTGAAGACAAAGTATGGATTCAAATCAAAGGCCATGACAAGGTTTATGCCATTGCAGATGAAGATTTAGAGCGTGACACAGAAGAGAAGACATCCTCCGTACATTTTCTACGCTTTGAGTTTGATCAAGCGATGATTACCTCTGCAAAAGCCGGTCAAGACATAGCGATGGGTATTGAGCATAACGCTTATGAACAGTTTATCCCTGCTATCCATGATGGATCTCGCCAAGCGTTGATTGCTGATTTTGATTAAGAATGTAAATTTATTTGCTTAGGTGTTGCTTAGTGAGGTATTAGTTAGCAGGCTAATCAACACCTTATCTGTTTATTCTGTCAATACGCTTAAAATTGTTAATGTAACCGTTTTCCCCAATATTGCTATTCCATTTAGGGTTTTGAGACAGGTTTACCCCTTTTGCTCATTATTTGCTCGGACTTTGACGATAAAATCATTATACTAACTCTTTTGTACTAAGGATTGCATCGGTAGTAGTAATGAGCGAGAACCCATCGGTTGAGCTTGCGCCACGCGTTATTCCACGCAGTGAGCACAACATCACACGTAAGAATATCAACGAGTCTGCTATTAAAGTGTTATACCGTTTACATCAAGCGGGATACCAAGCTTATTTAGTAGGTGGTGGTGTGCGTGATTTGTTATTACATTTAGAACCAAAAGACTTTGATGTTGCTACAGATGCTACCCCAGAACAAATTAAAGCCTTATTTAGTAATTGTCGGATCATCGGCCGTCGGTTTCGTCTAGCACATATTCATTTTGGTCGTGAAATTGTAGAAGTTGCTACGTTTCGTGGTCATCATCAGCAAGCTGATGATGATGCTCGAGCAGCAATGACTAAAGATGGCATGATTATTCGTGACAATGTTTACGGTACCTTAGCCGAAGATGCATGGCGGCGTGATTTTACGGTTAATGCCTTGTATTACAATATTGCCGATTTCAGTGTTGTGGATTACACCGGTGGTTATACTGCGTTACAAGCGCGTCGTTTAAGTATGATTGGGGATGCCGGTGTGCGTTGCCAAGAAGATCCAGTGCGGATTTTACGGGCGATACGATTTGCGGCAAAGTTAGATTTTACACTCGACACAGCATTGCTAGATGCGATTGCAGAACAAAAGCATCGCATTGAAGCGGTACCACCGGCGCGCTTGTTTGATGAAGTGCTAAAGTTATTTCTCGGTGGCTATGCACTTAAAACATATCGTTTATTACGTGAATATGGGTTATTAGAGATGTTATTTCCTGCAACCCATAAATGTTTAACAACTAATGCAAACGATATAGATAAGATGATTGAACAAGGTTGTATGAATACGGATCTGCGTATTCAACAAGGTAAGCCTGTGACACCGGCATTCTTATTTGCATTTTTATTATGGGGGCCGATTAAAACGCGGGCCCATGAGTTTGAACAAAATGGCATGTCACCGATTCAAAGCTTGCAAGAGGCGGGTAGAGCCATATTACATCAACAAGCTGCATTTATTGCGATACCTAAACGATTTCGGTTACCTATTCGAGACATTTGGACAGGGCAGGCGCGGCTTAGAAATCGACGTTGGCGGCGTGCCTCTTGGATGTTAGAACAAACGCGGTTTCGGGCGGTATATGATTTTCTTTTGCTGCGTTATGAATCGGGTGAACAAAGTTTACAAGAGTTGAGTGATTGGTGGACACGCTTCCAATCCTTAAATGAAAAAGAGCGTCGAGCCATGTGCCAAGAGTTGCAGCGTATTCGACAAGGACAAAAGCCGCGTAAACCGAAAAAGAAAGCATAATGGTAAAAACGTTTATTGGTTTAGGGAGCAACCTAGCAAACCCAGAACAGCAAATTCGTCAAGCAATAGCACATTTACAGCAGGTACCGAAGAGTGAATTGGTTGCGGTATCACCTTTATATAAGAGCACACCCTTGGGCGGGATGGCACAACCAGATTATATTAATGCTGTAGCACAACTCGATACTACATTAAGTCCGCTGCAATTGCTTGACGCATTACAAACCATCGAGACCCAACAAGGTCGTGTGCGTAGCGAAGAACGTTGGGCAGCAAGAACGATCGATTTAGACTTATTGCTCTACGATGAAGAAATTATCAACACTGAACGACTCATCATTCCACATCCAGGGCTATTGCAACGCAGCTTCGTCCTGTATCCTCTCTATCAAATTGCACCGGATTTGATGGTGCCTGGGTATGGCAAATTAGAAGCCTATTTAGCACAAGTACAAGATACAGACTTGGAACCTATAAGTTCGGTATGAGAGACGATATAGATTTTATTGTGATTGAAGGCCCCATTGGGGTGGGTAAGACGAGCCTAGCGAAGCGTTTAGCTGAAAGTTTTGGTTCTGAACTATTATTAGAAGGCGCGGATGAAAACCCTTTTCTAGATCGCTTCTATCAAAACCCGCGCAGTGTGGCATTACAGACACAATTGTTTTTTTTATTTCAGCGGGCAAAGCAATTACAAGACTTACGCCAAACTGACATGTTTCAGCCGGTCCGGATTGCTGACTTTATTATGGAGAAGGATAAACTGTTTGCTGAAATTACACTAGATCCGGAAGAATTCAAGCTCTATGAGCAGGTTTATCAGCACGTTACGCTTGATGCGCCTATTCCTGATTTAGTCATTTACTTGCAGGCACCTGTTGAAGTATTACTTAAGCGGGTATCAAAACGAGGGCGTGCATATGAGAAATATATGGAAGCAGGGTATCTGGAGCAAATTGTACAATCCTATACGCGTTTTTTCTATGATTATGCGCGCTCACCGCTGCTGATAGTAAATGCAGCGGAAATAGACTTAGTCAGCAATGAAGCGGATTATCAATTATTATTGGAGCAAATACAGCGCAGCCGCAGTGGGCGACACTATTTTAATCCAGCACCGTTAGGGATATAACATGACAACCTACGCAACTGATACCAAACAACAAAAAGTCACATTGTCTAGTTTGCATAAAATGAAGCAAACTGGTGAAAAATTTGTTGTACTGACGGTTTACGATGCCAGCTTTGCCGCTATCTTAGAGCGGGCTGGGGTTGAGGTCTTATTTACAGGTGACTCCTTGGGGATGGTCGTGCAAGGGCATGAGACAACTGTTCCGGTTACCATGGATCATATGGTTTATCATACCTCACTTGTATCAAGTGTTCGTCAGCAAGCTTTAGTCATGGCAGACATGCCATTTATGAGTTTCACCCATCCTCAACAGGCATTGGATAATGCAACACGTTTAATGCAGGAAGCCGGAGCACAGATAGTCAAATTAGAAGGCGCAGGTGAGGCGGTAAAAGTTGTGGAGCACCTTGCCAAGCATAGTGTACCGGTGTGTGCGCATTTAGGTTTGCAGCCGCAAAATATTCATAAAATGGGAAGCTATCGAGTACAAGGGCGCGATGCGCAAGCTGCCAAGCAAATGCTTGATGATGCCAAAGCCATGCAAGATGCGGGTGCGGATATTTTGTTATTAGAGTGTGTGCCAGCGGATTTAGCAAAACAAATCACGCAAACATTACAGATTCCGACTATTGGTATTGGTGCAGGACGTGATTGTGATGGGCAAGTGCTGGTATTATATGATGTGTTGGGTATATCCCATGGTCGAATTCCTAAATTTGCTAAAAATTTCCTTGCTGATTTAAACCAGGATGTCAGTATTGAGAATGCCGTACGTGCCTATGTGCAGGCAGTAAAGCAACAGACTTTCCCCGCCGATGAGCATATTTTTAACTAGTACGATCCAATGCAAGTTATTCAACTAAGTCAAGATACCACTGAGCAAGTGCGTTGTTGGCAACGCGAAGGTAAACGTATTGGTTTTGTGCCTACGATGGGTAACCTACATGCAGGGCATTTGCGTTTAGTTGAAATCGCCAAGCAAAAAGCAGACTGTGTGGTAGTGAGTATTTATGTTAATCCTATGCAGTTCGGCAAAAATGAAGACTTCAATGATTATCCACGTACTTTACAAACTGATCTGGATAAGCTGAAGCAACTCGGTGTCGATTTGGTGTTTACGCCGGATAACACGAGCATGTATCCACAAGGTGTGGAGCAAAGTAGTTATGTTGAAGTGCCAGATCGTTTAGTAGCACAGCTAGAAGGTGCGCAACGTCCGGGGCATTTTCGCGGTGTTACGACCATAGTGAATAAACTGTTTAATATTGTGCAGCCAGATATTGCTATTTTCGGTGAAAAAGATTTTCAGCAATTAAAAGCGATACAACAAATGGTTGCAGATTTGAATATGCCTATTATCGTGCATGGTGAGCCAACAGTGCGCGCTGCAGATGGTTTAGCTTTAAGTTCACGTAACCAATATTTAACTACCACACAGCGTAAACAAGCAGCAATGTTATACGATACGTTAGAAAAATTACGTGAGCGCATTTTATTAGAAAATATGGATTTAACAGACTTGGAACAAGCTGCGATATTACAATTAGAGCAAAAAGGTTTTGACCCAGACTATGTGGCGATTCGTAATAGCGATACTTTGCAAGAAGCAGCTTCTACCTCAGAACCATTAATTATTCTGGCTGCTGCCCGTTTGGGTAAAACGCGCTTGCTTGATAATTTACGCGTTTAATACCAGGTAGCACCGGGTAGGTTCTCTACCCAGGCTATCTGTTTAAGCATCAGTTATTTTGATGCTTTTTGTTTTAGAGTTGCGCCAGCAATTTTTTTGCAGGTTCCTTCTGGTACGTAAATCCACTCTTCAGGATCTTTGTCGATTTTGGCATAACCTGCACAGTTATGTTTGCTGGTCCCACAGTCATTCATACCTGTTTTTACAATGCCAGCGCATTTTTCAAAGCCTGCTTTACCTGCAACGGCATTTGCTGAGAGTGTACCTAAGCCAATCGCTAAAGCTGCAACCAACGCCGTTTGGCCGATTTTTTCGTTTGTTTTCTTCATATTATCCTCCAGGATACTAAATTATTGATTTGGAAATCATTCTTAGGGGAAGGCAGTTTTATGTTGCCGTCACTTAACAAGACCGGGTAAAGCGGGAAAACATCACAGCCGATGTTAAAATTATTGAGTTTAAGTCGGATCGGTGCAGACAGTATAAGGTGAATGAATAATGAAAAATAATGAACTTTGGGAAAAATTTATTGTACTGGATTTTGATGCTAAAGAGGCAAAGCTAAGTTTTTGTCAACGCTTAGCGAGGGAAAATGGATGGTCATTGGCATTTGCTGAAAGAGTAATTTATGAATATAAGCGCTTTATTTATTTAGTCGCAATCGCACCGCATGAAGTCACCCCATCTGATCAGGTCGACCAAGCATGGCATTTACATTTAACCTATACCCATTCTTATTGGCACGATCTATGTGAAGGCATCTTAGGTTTTTCGCTACATCATCATCCAACCCTGGGTGGGGCTAGAGAACAAAAACGCTTTCATCAACAATACAATAAAACATTGGCGTTATACCGAGATACTTATGGTGAAGCACCACCGGTAACAATATGGCCATCAGCAAGTAAACGATTTGAAGGTGCTGATCGATTTATTCGTATTAATCAAAATACACATTGGATTATTCCACGCTTGCGAGTACGAGCTGAATGGTTGTTTCTTATGTTGACTTCGCCGGTTATCTTGGTCGCTTGTACCGATACCTTAGGTGAAACTGATATTTGGTTTTGGTTAAAAACGGCTTTTGCTATTTATATTGTTTATAAAGTTTTGCAATGGTTTAGTTCGGGGTCCGGTGGGGGACGTGGTTCTGGCGGCGGTTCTGGGTGTGGTGGTTGCGGCGGCGGTTGTGGTGGCTAAGACATATTATTTATTGACGCTGAATCATTATCTCTTTTTACCACTTATAAATATATCTCTTAACTTAATTTTAAAATACCTCAGGAAGTATTCGGTCATTTTTGACGCTTAGTGAATGACATTTCTTATGTTATATTCAAGTTATAACAAAAACACGGATATAAATTCTGTCAAGCAAGGAAGCATAAACACTAAGCCGCTCTAGTTTCTATGTTTTCCGCATGAGTAAATACAGTATTAACGCATGCTTACTGCCGCGATGACAGTATTGCATGGGTGGTTGTTGGTTTAGGTGTGGTATTTATGAGATGTATTTTTTGTCATAAACCTGTGTATGGTGAAGAAGGTATGACAGTCTCTGGAAAAGGTCC
>CAZPAE010000001.1:0-25243 GCA_964584455.1 uncultured Thioalkalispiraceae bacterium | reverse complement strand
GAGCCTAGGTAGCCTGTTGCTGACAAAGAGCACAGCCGCCCAAACGATCCCTGAACAACAAATTGCACAACTAAAAACCGTTGTGGTAACCGCTACCCGGGGTGACCAAGCCCCCGATGAAGTGAACCGTCCCTTGACTGTGATTGAGCGTGAACAATTGGATGAAATCCAGGCGCAATCGGTTGCTGAAGCTGCCGCCTATCAACCTAACGTCAGCGTGTCCGGTGGTGCCATTCCCGGTAATCAACAAATCAATATTCGCGGATTAAGTGACAACAAAGTATTACAAGTGATCGATGGTGCACGAAACAATGTCACCTTTGCCCATCGCCCCAGTTACTTTCTCGACCCAGAATTACTGCGTTCGGTGGAAATACTCAAAGGCCCGTCCAGTAGTTTATGGGGTTCCGGTGCGATTGGTGGTGTGGTTGTACAAAACACCATTAGTGCTCGCGATCTGATTACCGAGGATAATACCCAAGGGGGGTTTATTAAGTCTGGCTATCAAGATAACGGTGATGGTTGGGCCCATACTGCCGGTTTCGCTACTCAACAAAATGGGTTCGATACCTTAATTGCCGCAAACTTTCGCCACAATGATGAAATGGAACAAGGTGGCGGTAACACTTTGTATGGCTCAGACAGTCAAAACAAAACGGTTTTAGGTAAACTGGGTTGGGACTTGGATAAACAAGAACGGCTTGCACTGCAATTTCGCCATGCGGATCTCGATAACCACCCACCTACCGTGGGTTCAGCCGATGATCAATTAAATGACCCTAGTCAGTTAATTAACCGGCGCGTCACCGATACCCACTTTGCCATTGATTACGCCACGGCCGGAAAAACCGATTGGGTTGATCTCACCAGTAAGCTGTACATTTCCGATACGGATAACGAAGAAATCACCACCTTCGGTGGTGGTGACCGCAGTGACATTAAAACCGTCGGCTTTAATGTGATTAATACCACACGTTTTGGCCACACCCGCCTGTTAATGGGTATCGATGGTTATCGCGATACTGTCAATGTCACGCGCGCAGTCAACTCCGGTTCCACCAATCGCCCTGAACCACCTACCGAAGCCAAAACATGGGTCTACGGTACTTTTGCCTCATTAACGCACGATGTGAATCAGCAATGGCAACTGGAAGCCGGTTTACGTTATGACAACTTCGAAACCGAGGCTAATAACAATGCCAATAAGTCAGAAGAAGATGCCTTTTCACCTTCTGCTGCAGTACGCTGGCAAGCAACTGACTGGATGCGTTGGACTGTACGCTATGAGGAGGCATTTCGCGCCCCCACTTCTTATGAACTCTATATTGAAGGGACGCACTTTGCCTATGCCCCCATCCCAGGCTGGGTCAATAGCTTTGTGGCTAACCCTGATCTAAAACCAGAGAAAGCTGAAAACAAAGAAGTTTCAGTTGATTTTCTATTTGACGATCTTTTCTCTGCCAAAGATCAGCTTACACTCAACATCACCGGCTTCATTAACGACTTAGAAGATTTTATCTACTTAAATGTTGTCACCAACCCCGGTGTGCCAGTAACAGGTACGTCCACCCATGTGAATGCGCAAGATGCACAAATCAAAGGGTATGAAGTGAGTGCACAGTATGCCCAAGGCCCACTAAACGTTAACTTGGCTTATAGCCAAGCTCGTGGTACGGAAGTCACAAACATCGGTGCAACACCAGTGGAGAATTACTTACAAGACATTCCAGCAGATAAATGGGTATTAGATATCAATTATGGTTTGTGGAATATTGACACCAAAATTGGCATGCGCGTGGTGAATGTCGATGAACAAGATCGTCTTCCCCCTCCTAGCTCAGGCTCACAAATCGGTCCTTACAATAGTTACACCTTAACGGATTTTTACGCTACTTGGGAACCGACTAGTGGTAATCTAGAAGGACTAAAATTAGACTTTGCTTTAATTAACGCATTTGATAAAAACTATCGTGTTGCTTGGTCAGAAGTCTATGAACCAGGCCGTGCCGCAAGAATTGCCGCACGTTATAGTTTCTAACCAATAGGATACCCATCAATGACATCAACAACAGACCCAGGTTATATCCCCGGTAACAAAGCATTAAGTTTGCTTGAAGAGATTGCTCAGTGGGGAAACACAACCACCATCATTTTGCATGGTGGTTGTGTTTTTGAATTCAAAGGTCCCTTCCCTACAGGCAGCATGGCTGAAGGTTTTTATAATTTAAAAGGCCAACAGCCTGGATTTGAAGGCCACTTAAATTTGGAAAAAATTGCCAAAATCAACTTCCAAGATAAACCCCATCGAGGTCGACAAAGTTATGCTTTGGTATTTAACAACCATGACGAACAATGCATTTTCAAAATTTTTGTTGGCCGCGAAGCCAATGGTGAATTAATCACGCACCAAGTGGAACGCTTTAAAGCCTTACAGGCAGAATATCATCAACCTAACTAACGCGAGAGCACATTTATGAAAAACAAAATTCTAGAAGAAAAGTTAAGTCATGAGATTCTTGACTTTCTAACCCAACGCCAAACACTCCATCTTGCCAGCCTAGATGAAGACAAACACCCCTATGCCTCTTATGCACCATTTGCTATTGGCGATGATTGCCTTTATGTTTTACTCAGTGATATTGCTGTGCACGGCAAGAATTTAAAAATCAACCCACAGGCAGCGGTATTAATTGTAGAAGACGAATCCCAAGCACAAACCATCTTTGCGCGTATTCGGGTAACCTATCAAGTCAATGCTGAACACCTTGCTATTGACACAGAAGCCTACCGTACTGGCATTCAGTGCTTATTCGAACGCCATGGTGATCGCATACATAACTTAGCTGGTTTAAGTGATTTTAATTTATTTAAACTTATTCCCATACACGGACGTTATGTTAAAGACTTTGGTCGTGCTTATTCTATCGAAGGCCAAACACTAACCGGTGAAAACATTAACCATTTACGTGATGGCCATAAACCACGGATGTCAGCTTAATATCATTCACCACACTCAATGCCAGCAATCGCCAGCCTAGCTTTATAAAACAATTAGACAACGTCCTACCATTTTGCCATAATCGGGAACCGGCATAAAATATACTCAGCACTCACAATAATAAATAGTAAATGGATTAACAGAAAAGTGATTTTCAGGGAGGAATCATGTCAGTATCTGTATCAGAAAAATCAGAGCTAAAAGACTATGTTAATGCCTTCTACAGCATAGTAGGTCGAACATGGACAACCGATTTAAACGATGAAGCTGCTAATGTATTCTATATTATGCTAACAGAAGCAGCAGAGTGCTCCGGCGCAATGGACTGGGTACCAAGAGCACCGATACCTGGTGGCGTTAATGTGAAGTGGCTACTTAAAAACTTGCGAAGAAGCCTCATTAATGCCATGCGAGATAAGTTTTATACTATATGTGTACAACGCACTATCGGTAACTGGGACACAACACTACGCATAAAATGCCTTTAAGGAATTAAAAATGAAATGGAGTTATCGCCTAATACTACTACTCAGCCTATCAACGCTTCATTGCACAACAATGGCTGTGCAATACGAAAAAAAACCTTGGCCTCAAGCATCTGCATGTCAAGACTGCAGTAAATTACAGGTAGGTTTTATTCAATTTGCTTTACCAACAAAAAAAATAAGAACTATTAATGTCCTCCACCTTGATGGCGCCAATGCCCATATCTCATTTCAACCTAATTATGCCGGTACAGCAAACCAACTCTCATTCGCAGCACTTTCCAAACAATATGCTAAAGATAGTAGCATTATCCAAAAAGCCCGAACGATTAATATAAACACACCTCTTAATCTATTTAAAAAATTCAGCGGTGAGACAACAAATAAAACATTACTAAAACTCAAACAAGCTCATGCTATTACTGAAGCAAAACGATATATTAGCTACCATGGCACTCAAAAGTCTGCATTTTGGATCGATGCAATAGAACAAAACATGGATGCACTATACATAATTCCAAAGGGAAACGATCAGTTTGTCTATGTAATCAATGGAGAATTGGATGAGAAAATTGTACACCAACTACTGACACATACAAGTTTACCGAATAAACAACACCTTAATCGTAATTAAGCTTATTTATTCACCGTTAAGCCATTAATCAATGCAAATCGATAAGATGAAATGGCCGGAATCAATGCCAGCAATATCGCCATCCCAATGATACTGCCCAAATAATACAATGTACTATTATGAAACAGGTTCATGCTAATAAATAAACCATAATGCTCGCTAATCCATTGCTGTGTCGCCAGCAAACCAAGAAATAACACACCCGCACCAACAACCATACCGACTAAGGTAATTAATATTGCTTCCATTTCAATGAGCAAAAAAATAAACCACGGATTTGCTCCCATAGCACGTAGCACGGCAATCTCTCGAGCACGTTCTTTCATTGATGATAGCAACATGGTTGCCATACCCAATAAAGAGGCAACCAGCACCAATGCCGAAATTAAGGTAAGCATTTTCTCTACCACACCCATCATTTGCCAAAGCTCGGACAAAGCAACACCGGGTAAAATCGCTAATAAGGCTTCAGGTTGGTATTGGTTCACCGAGCGCTGAAACGTAAAAATCCCTAGTTTAGATTTCAAACCCAACATAAAGGCAGTGATAGATTTTGGCGTTAAATCCATATTGACCACTTGCTCAGCCGAAACGCCTTTACCTGGTATTTTTGTGCCATGCTGCCAATCAATATGAATGGCTTCAATTCCTTCTAAGCTCACATGAATGGTTTGATCTACCGGTGTGCCGGTGGGTTTTAAAATACCGACGACGGTAAAAGGCTTATCATCATGCTTGCTAAAGCTCACCTCGCCGATACCATGGGATAAAACAATAGATTGGCCCACTTGATAATTGAGCTCTCTTGCAATTTCAGCACCAATAACCGCATCAAACACCCCATTAAAGGGTTTGCCTTGCGCAAAAGCTAATAGCTGCTTTTTGCCATAACGAAAATGAGAAAAATAATCGCTTGTTGTTCCCATAACCCGATAACCACGGTGGGAATCCCCTAAGGAAATAGGAATACTCCAGGCTACTTGGGAGCGACTTGTTAAATCCTGATAACTTTGCCATGAGATATTATTAGTCGCATTACCCATGCGAAAAATAGAATACAGCAATAAGTTAACTTGCCCAGTCCGAGCACCAACAATCAAATCGACACCAGAGACCGTTTTACTGAAACTATTGCGTGCCTCACTACGCAAATGATCGACACCTAGCAAAATAGCCACGCTCACCGCGACAGATAAAACGGTGAGCAAGACCGTTAACTTCCGATTGAATAAACTGGCAATGGCAACCCGTAATAGCATATTAACGCCCCTGTGCCGCTTGGAATTGCTGCATGTCTATTTGCATATCAAAATGCGAAGCCAATGCACGATCATGACTCACAAAAACCACCGTGCTACCTTGAGCTTTTGCTAATTGCATTAACAACTCAATAAACCCGTCACGGGTATCACTGTCCAGTGCCGAAGTGGGCTCATCGGCAATAATTAATTGCGGCCGATTAATCAATGCACGCGCAACCGCCACCCGCTGCTGCTGCCCCACACTGAGTGCTGTGGCTTTACGTTGTAAAATAGCTTCATCTAAGGATAAAGGCGTCAGCAAGCTCATTAATTGCTCACGCCCTAATTTCTTCGGTTGACTATCGGCAAAATGTGCTGCCAAGGCGATATTCATTTCTACCGATAGATAAGGCACTAAGTTAAATTGTTGAAAAACAATACCAATATGATTCGCCCTGAATCGATCCCGATGTCTGGCGCTCAACTGGGTGATATCGGTGGAGAGCAGATTAACCTGTCCGCGCTGCGGTAATAAAATCCCCGCCAGCAGGTTCAATAAGGTCGACTTACCTGAGCCTGATGCCCCATAAAGGAATACCGTTTGCCCTGCTTCAACCTGCCATTTCGGTATTGATAGCAAGTTTTGTTGCTGTCCGGGCCAGCGATAATCTAAATCAGCAATCTGAATTGCATAATTCATCACTATTTACTTTCTTATTTTGTGTTTTATGATATACATAGTATCACTGCCTAGACCCGAGAACTGTCATGTTATTACAACGCGCTACCGCTATTATTATTGCCCTTTTTTGTTTTGGCGCCAGTATATCAAGTTACGCGGTCGAATATAAAACTATCGAATGGACTGATCTCATTCCCAAAGAGGATCTGGAGGCACTAAAAAACCCACCTGAATGGATTCAAAATATCCCTGATGGCTCAGAGGAAGATAATATCAGCAACATGATTACCAATCTTATTGGCAAAGCCTCTGACAGTCGTTACCAGCAGGCACTTAGCTCGACCGAAGTAAAGAAAGAATACGACAAACAGTCTATTCGTATCCCCGGATTTATCGTGCCACTAGAATTTGATGATACCCAGCTTATTACCGAATTCTTTCTGGTTCCCTATTTTGGTGCCTGTATCCACGTACCACCGCCACCACCAAACCAAATGATTCATGCTATATACAAAAAGGGCATCCGGGTTGATGCACTCTATACGCCATTTTGGTTGAATGGTACCTTACATACTAAAATTCTGAAGAATGAAGTAGGTACCTCTGCTTATTCTATGAAAGTCACTAAAATAGAGCTTTATGAAGAATAGCTTAAGCCCTCTATTCTGAGCAACTAGCGCACCGACCGTGAATTTCCAGTTGCTGATTAGAGATGACGAAACCGCTATCGTCGGCACTCGCTCTTAGACGATCTAGAACATCACTCGCAACCCCAATTTCTTCGACACTATGGCAAGTATCACAAATCAAAAATTGCGGCATGGCATGGACATGGTCACAAATAATATGTGAACAAATCAAATACTGATTCGTGGTTTCAAGCTTATGAACTAAACCAACCTCGACCAACAAATTTAGCATACGGTACATGGACATCGCCTGCAAAGTGCTACCATAGGTTTCACGATACCGTTCAATCACATCATAAGCTGACATAGGAGTTTGATGATGATATAGCACCGACAAAACATTCTTTCGTTTATCGGTCAATCTTACACCGGATTTTTTACACTCCGACTCCGCTTTGCTTAATAGTTTTTCAAGTTCATTTACCATATTAATTTATCACTATACGTGCTGATTTTGATTTCACCGTAGCAGCACCTTGCTGACTGCCTACGACCCAGTTTACTTTCACTTGCTCAACTGCAGGGAAAGTCTTAAATAAAATTACCGTGAACGAATCTACTTGCTTGAGCTTCGAACAATCTAGTTTATACACCACATGAAACTCGGAGTGGGTGTCATCACCTTCATGTGCACCATGCTCATGGTGCGCGTGCTCATCATGATGTTTGTCGTGCTTGTCATGGTGCGCATGTTCATCATGATGTTTGTCGTGCTTATCATGGTGCGCGTGTTCATCATGATGTTTGTCGTGCTTGTCATGGTGCGCATGTTCATCATGATGTTTATCGTGCTTGTCATGGTGCGCATGTTCATCATGATGTTTATCGTGCTTATCATGATGCTTACCATCTTCAAAAGGCGAATCCACATCTACCTCAACCTGGTCACAAACCTGTGTGAATTGGGCAATGTGTTGATAGTCTGTTAATTGGGTAAGTGCTCGTGATATAGCGGCCTTTTGATCTTTAGTATTAGGTTGATGTTCAAAACCAACTAAATTGGCAGCTGGTGTCTTTAGCTCTAACATGACTTCGCCAGCTTCAGCAATCAAATTAATATTCGCGATACCATGTACATGCGCTTCATGCTGTTGGCGCTCTGCAGCATTCAATGATAAGCCCACGAATAGGCTACTACTGACTAATAATAGTCTGATCGCTGTATGTAATCTCGTTTTCATTTCTCTTCCTGTAACACCAATTTTATTCAACAAAATCTAATGATAATAATAATCTAGGCTCATTGGCCGACACACTGGGAGAACGATGCACAACGCCATTGCCCTCATTCCTTGGCCATTTTTCACCTTTAAGTAAGGCAATACTCCCGGTTTCCAGCACCTGAATATCTTGCTCTGATTGATAGATCCCGGATAACTCATCAGGTAGCCCTTTGTTACCCTTATCCAATTTAGTTCTGTCAACGTTACTATTGGCTAACCACTGTGTTCCTATACCTGCATAAGTGGTCACGAGCCGACATGTAACTCTATCCACATGAAAGCGTGGACACATCGCATGATCGAGCCTATTTAAACGCACACCTATTTTTTTTGCTTCAAACAAGTCAGCATACAATAGAGCTAAGCTTGAGACATCATCAATAAAAGCCGTCCTTGGCCGCGCAACGGGTAATCGTTTTTCCAACAGAGGAATAAGTTGTTTAATGGTTACTTCACTTTCTATCACGAGTGGCGATGATAAGTTTTGTAGTACATCAACATATTGTTGTACTAGCTTATCTAAGTTACGACTCCACACCACTAGATTCATATAAGGTTTATAGATTTCGGACAGTACCAATGGATCACGCCCAAAACTAAAATGTGCTGGTTGTATTTGGTTAAAATTAAACATAAATAGCTCGCATTAAGTGAGTACAGATTGCCGTTTTATAATGAGATAATTATAAAAATGAGCCACGATTAACATGCTACCGCCCGCAACTGTTAATAACGTTTCATATTGCCCATGCAAAATAACCGCAGCCAACATAAGACAAACACCCGCGATGGCAAAAACACCAGGCAAAGTATGTTGATGACGACGATAAGCATTGGGGAAGCTGAATAGCGCTATCAGCAGGACGGGGATCAGTAAACCTTTATGTACCCATTCTGAGGCTAAATAGGCCTCGAGTAATCCTAGACTGCCACCAACAAGCAAAAAACTTGTTAATAAACAATGGGTTATGCACATTCCTGAACAAAACATGCCAACAATATCACGCATGTACATTATCTCCTAAAATACATTTATGTTACATCATAACATTATTGCCGACAATCTATCATAGGCAGAAAATCATACTTATGATGAGAAAAAAGCGGTGGCCTAAGGACTAGGCCACCTTACCAGCAAAAGCGATATGCATTAGGGAAACAACACATATCTATCCAAAACATATTAATTAATTTTCACGATTATCTTTAAACATACGCCAACCACTCACCATGGTACTTACCATCGATTGTCTTGACATAATGTCTTCACGAATTGCCACATAAATATGAATAATAACGAAACAGATAATGGCCCACATCATCACATGGTGCCAAGTATGCACATCTTGGCTTTGGCCAAATAACGGGATTACCCAGGAACTAAACAAGGTAAACTGCCAACTCCCCATTCCTGTTCCTTCACCATATAAGGCTAAGCCGGTAATAATCATAAACACCGAACCCCATAGGTAAATAAAGTGCATAACGAGTACGGCTAAAGGGTTATGCCCCACATACTTACGTGGCGATTTCACGGCAAAGGCATACCACTTTATTTCATGCCATACACCACTCCAAAACCCGGCTTGAAAGACCGGTGGTAAAAATAATTGTCGTGCATGTGTATTACCCATAATGGCCCAATAAATTCGAAACAAGAAGCCAACCACCATAATGTAACCTGCTGCGAAATGTGCGAAACGAATGTATCCCATTAAGAAATTATCACTCGCCTCTCCAGGAACACTGGGTAATGGGCTACCAATGAAATAACCCGTTATGCATAGCACTACAATGCTTAATGCATTTATCCAATGCCATAAACGTAAGGGTGCTTCATATACATAAACGGCTGGTTCTAAATGCGATTTATCTGACATGGTTCGCATAATTTCCTCCTCACCCTTATTTTGTTAAGCCAACAATAGGGCTGCACCTGAACCAAGCATCACAACGCTATAAACATGCGCGAGCCGATCGAGCATACCGTGACGATAGCAATAATGAGCTGTTAATAAGCCTAACAACATTAACAACACAGACGTTGTCATGAAGCCGGCTAAATAACCGAACGCACTACTGCCTGCCATCTCTAGCCCATGCACCATGCCATGGAACAATGCAAAACCACTGATAATACTCATGGTTAACATCCGATAGAAATTAGCTTTACGGACGACTAGCAACCCCATAATGAATACTGAAGCTAAAATAAGCTGTTCCACATAACCAGTGCTTACCATTAATGACGTTTGCGTTACCAGTAATGCACCAAATAACAACATAAAACTAAACAGGCCTAGTGGTACGATGACATCTTTCGTACTCTTACGAGAACGACTGATATACACCCAAAAACCCAATGATAAGATCACAAGTAAATGATCCAATCCGGTTAAGGGGTGTAGTAAACCACTTAACCAACCCGTTTCCACCGCATGCCCAGGATGTGCCATCGCCATACTAGTCATACCCAATAATAAAGTTGTAATAAAAAATCGTTTTGCAATATTCATGTTCATGACTCCTTAGCGTACTTTCACATTTGTGAGTTCTTCTCCGTCCTCAGACATCACATGTGTCGAACAAGCGAGGCAAGGATCAAAACTGTGTAAGCTACGTAGAATTTCTACCGGCTCATCAGGACGTTCCATTGGCGTATTCATCAAGCATGCTTCAAAGGCCCCGATATTACCGGCCGGATCACGTGGTGAACCATTCCAAGTGGTTGGAACAACACACTGATAGTTTTCAATGCGTCCATCTTTGATACGAATCCAATGACCTAAGCCACCACGTGGCGCAGCACAAGTACCCACGCCTTTTGCTTCTTTGGGCCAAGTAGATGGATCCCACTTGTCCATATTCGCTGTCGCTGTGTCACCGGCTTTGATGTTATCCATCAACTCATGCCAATCATCGACCATCATGTCTGCACAGTATTGCGACTCAAGTGCACGACCTAATGTACGCCCAATCGTCGATTGTAGAACGGTTTTCGCATCGGCTTTGGTACCAGCGAGTTTATTGAAGAAATGCACACTGCGATTCACTTGCTCTACCACATAATCAACATTTTGTGCATAGGCCAATGTATAGCGAGATAATGGACCGACTTCTACTGCATGACCGCGCCAGCGAGGAGCTTTAATCCAAGAATACTTAGCACTTTCGTCTAACTCTTTAATGTCAGTACGTGTACCTTTGGTCTTAGCACCTAATTCATAATTAGGCTCGGTAATACCATCCCAGGGATGTAAGCCTTTGCTTTCATCAGGATAGCTATACCAAGAGTGTGATACATATTCTTGTACTTGCTCAGGATCACGTGGATCAATGGGAAGGACTTCATCCCAATTGTCATTGAGAATCACACCACCAGGCAGCTGGTCGGTTGATTTATCATAATTCACTTTAGGATAAGCACCATAATCCATCACATTTTTTGCACCATGACCGCCACCATATAACCAGTTCTTATAGAAGCTAGCGATGGCAATCACATCAGGCACATAGACATTATCATTAAAGGTTTTCATCTCATCGATGCGTGCTTTAACAAATTGCAGTCTTTCCATGTTAAGTGGTGCACCTGCTGCTAACTCACCATCCATATTAATGGCACAAGGAACACCACCAACTAAATAGTTAGGATGTGGGTTTTTACCACCAAATACGGTATGCAATTTCACAAACTCTTTTTGCATATCAAGTGCTTCCAAATAATGCGCTACGGCCATTAAATCCACTTCAGGGGGTAATTTATAAGCAGGGTTATCCCAGTAACCATTTTTAAATGGTCCGAGCTGCCCTGATTCAATAAATTTACGAATACGGGTTTGAATATCACGGAAATAGCCTGGGCTAGATAGTGGATGATGGGGTGAAACCGATTGCTGGATCTTAGAGGTTTGTTTTGGATCCGCTTTGAGTGCATTAACAGGGTTTACCCAATCCAGAGCATGTAAGTGATAGAAATGCACCACATGGTCATGGACCTGTAAGGTCTTAGCCATCATTTCACGAATGAGGTGGGCATTTTTAGGAATTTTAATACCTAATGCATCTTCCACAGCACGTACTGATGTTAATGCATGACAACCGGTGCAAACACCACAGATGCGTTCAACAAAAGCCCATGCATCACGAGGATCACGCCCTTTTAAAATAACTTCAAGGCCACGCCACATAGTCCCGGTGGAAACAGCATTACGAATAATATTATTCTCATCCACATTCACTTCACAACGCATATGGCCTTCAATCCGTGTAACGGGATCAACAACAACGCGCCGACCTGAAGTATCAAGAGAATAACCATTAGGTGTTTGTATGACGCTCATTG
The DNA here is from genome assembly GCA_964584455.1 of uncultured Thioalkalispiraceae bacterium. GTDB lineage: Bacteria > Pseudomonadota > Gammaproteobacteria > UBA6429 > Thiohalophilaceae > CAZPAE01. Next base: position 12,946 of record CAZPAE010000001.1, on the reverse strand, counting down.
CTGCTCTCCTTTCTGTTGTGCACGTTTCACTGCGGTCACCGCAAGATGTGCTGCGGTGGCTGCACCAACAACAGCAGCAGCAGTACCGCCAACTTGATCTGCATTACTTTCAATACCAAATTGTTTAATGTCAGTTAAGCGTGCATACCACGACCCTTTATCCCAGAAGCCATCTTCCGAGCAACCGATACAACCGTGCCCTGCTTGAATGGGGAAAGAGGTACCTTCATTCCAACGAATGGTTGAGCATGCGTTATAAGTCGTTGGACCTTTGCAACCCACTTTATATAAGCAATAGCCCTTACGTGCACCTTCATCATCCCAGGTTTCTACAAACTGACCTGCATCAAAGTGCGGACGACGATAGCATTTATCATGAATACGTTGGCTATAGAACATTTTAGGTCGGCCTTGACGATCTAATTCAGGCATACGTTCAAAGGTAACCATGTAAGCGATGACAGCAGTCATCACTTCAGCGATAGGTGGACAACCCGGAACTTTAATGATCGGTTTATCATGAATCACTTTATGAACAGGCGTTGCACGGGTTGGATTAGGTTTTGCTGCTTGAACACAGCCATAGGAAGCACAAGAACCCCAGGAGATAATGGCCTTACAGTGTTTTGCGGCGTGGTTAAGCTGTTCAAGGAACGGCTTACCCGCGATAATACATGACATACCATCTTGGTTAAGCGGTGGGTTGCCTTCAACGGCTAAAATATAATTACCATCATATTTCTCGATAGTCTCTTCGATAATCGCTTCAGCTTGATGACCAGCTGCCGCCATAATCAAGTCATCATAATCAAGAGAAACCATGGACAAGATAACGTCCTTTGCTAACGGATGTGCTGAACGAATAAATGATTCCGAACAACAAGTACACTCTAAACCATGTAACCAAAGAACGGGGATACGTGGTTTGGTTTCCATTGCATGTGCAATTTTGGGAACAAAGGCAGGTCCTAAGCCTAATGCAGTCGCAGTCAGACTACAGTATTTGAGAAAGCTACGACGGGTAATCCCCTGTCGTCGCATAACGTCATAAAATGTCTCGATCATAATCCTCTCCTAATGGCTGTATGGCTATGTGCACCTAAATGTGGCGCCTATAATTTATTGCCTATGATCCCTAGAGCAAGGAGCTTGCCAAGTTTTGATTTGTTATATATCAATGCCTTAGCGCAACTAAACCCAACTTGCATCGATTTAACTGCAAACTAAGATTCATCAACAGCAAGCAAGGCGGAAGAATACTTTCCAATATTCACCTCTTTTCCGGCCAAAAGATTCTGGGGTTTAGTTTCATGTTTTTTACTAACCATTAGGAAACTACCGTCATTAAAAACAGCCCTTGTGCAAGGGTCGTCATAAGCTGCAAAGCTGGTTGGCACTTGCCCGCAAGAGGCTGTTAAGTGACATACCACAGCGCTCCCATGCGTCAAAAAACCGGTTAGATTCTTTCCTGAAGACACCTAAACCGGATAGTTACTTTTCAGTTTTGACACTCTACTCATACGCAGAGAAAAATTTATTCCTTATAATTCAATTGGTTATCAAAATGACGCTAAGCGGCATACAACTTGCCATCTAATCAGTAAGGGGAGTCAATTTGAGGAGAAAAAGATGTCCATACCACGCGTCACAATTATGGGAATCGGTAATGTATTGTGGGCTGACGAAGGTTTTGGTGTACGCAGCATTGAAGCATTACACCAATTATATGAATTTCCAGAACAGGTCCGCCTCATCGATGGTGGCACACAGGGTATCTATTTAGTACAACATGTTCAAACCGCTGATATCTTAGTGGTATTCGATGCTATTGATTACGGTTTAGTACCCGGCACACTTAAAACCATTGAAGGCGATGCGGTACCTAATTTCATGGGTGCAAAGAAAATGAGTTTGCATCAAACCGGGTTTCAAGAAGTCCTCGCCACCGCTGAATTACTCGGTGATTACCCTGAACATATCTTATTAGTGGGTGTACAGCCAGAAGAACTCGAAGACTATGGTGGTAGTTTACGTCCTTGTGTTCGTGAACAAATCCAACCTGCCATAGCACTCGCACTTGGATGGTTAACCCAACATGGCATTCAGTATAAAAAACGCACCACGCCCTTACCTTCAGACCAAGCACTGAATGCGCAGCCACTTAATCTAACAGAATATGAATCGGCTCGGCCTTCCGAACAACAAGCTTGCCGCTTAGGTGATGAACGTATTTTACAAGATCAACACATGCGCTTTGATCCAAAACCATCACCTTTAGGTAATGATGCATTGAGTGTCAATGTTGACCACAGAGTGAAAGACTAATGTGTATTGGCACCCCTATGCAGGTCATTGAAGTTGGTAACTTCCATGCTATGTGCCAGGAACAAGATAAATCTGTCCAGGTCGACACTAGCTTGATCAACTCACCCAAGGTAGGTGATTGGTTATTGGTATTTCTAGGCACAGCAAGAGAAATTCTTGAGCCTGATGCCGCCAAAGCCATGTTAGATGCTACCAATGCCGTAAAACAAATTATGCAAGGAAACCATCAAGTCGAACATTTGTTTGAAGACCTAATTGATCGCGAACCGACGGTTCCCCCTCACTTACAGCATTTAATCGGAGACTAAATTTATGAGCTCGCCACTAATTGAACAACTTGTTGAACAATATCACTATCCACGTGCAACAGCGGATAACTTAACTGACCTACTCGATACAGAAAAAACCCTTGCGTTATTTTTTACCGAAGATCCGAAACGTTATCCAGAGTCTAATGATGTTGCTGTGATATTGCCTGAACTTGCAAAAGCATTCCCTGAACAGTTTAGCCCTGTGGTTGTCGACCGTGAACTTGAACCTGAGTTAAAAGCCAGATACGCCGTCAACATATGGCCCACTATTGTGTTTATCCGCCAGGGGCGGTTCCTAGGCAAGTTAAGCAAGGTAATGGATTGGTCTGATTATATGGAACGTATCCCTGAAATTCTTAACAGCGATACTCAGCATAACCCTGGCATCGGCATTCCTGTTGTGGCGCAATAAAATTTAACTGATTTTAAGGAAAACATTATGAATAAAACACCTGAATTCCCCATGGTACAGTTTGGTCCTGGCAGCCAGCCTCAAGAAACCGATACACTTGAGTATATTAATATGCCCAAAGACATGGAAACATACCATGCACCTATTTTACCTGAACCAGAAGAAGTACTGAATTTAACCCAAGGTAAGCAAGTACTTGAGGACCTACTACAGGCACTACATACCTGGAAAGCTGATACACAATCAAAGTCTATCTCACTAAACCAACTCGATGCAGATAATTTAGATTTAATTAATCAGGCCCTCGGAGAGGGTGAAGTTAGCATGGTGGTAGGCGACTCGATGATTCGTGCTCAAGAATCAGTATTAGCTGGCGTTTGGCGTATCCAACACTTTGATGAAAATAATCTTGTTATTCATGACAGCTTAGAAGTGGGTGCAGTACCCAAGATCACTCGCAGCTTGACCTTTGCCAGTGCCGATCGAAACATTGATACCGATGTAAACGAGACACACCCAGGAGTACAAAATGCCCCAGCCTTATTGGCTGAACTGGCAGACAAAGTTAAATCCTATCAAGCCGGTAACCAAGGAGAAACCATTAATCTAACCCTTTTGCCCCTCACTGAAATGGATGTCATGTTGTTAGGTGAGCGACTCGGTGTTGGGCCGCTCACCATTTTATCTCGCGGTTATGGTAATTGTCGTATTGGTAGCACCGCAAAAGAAAATGTTTGGTGGATAAAGTATTACAACTCTCAAGATGTTCTTATTCTTAACACCATTGAAATAGTCGATATCCCCCAAGTTACCTGTGCTGCCCCTGAAGATATTGAAGACAGTTACACCCGCTTAAATGAAATATTGGAACTCTATCGATGAAAACATTTGAAGGTTCTTATGCCGGTGATAATAGTCGGATAGATAAACAAGCCCGACTAGAATGTAAGGTGTGCTGGTATGTTTATGACCCCAGTGAAGGCGATGACTACTGGCAGATTCCGCCAGGCACGGCTTTTGCTGACTTACCATCGCACTGGCGTTGCCCACAATGCGATGGTGAAAGAGCACAATTTATGGTAATTCAGGATACACCGGCATGAATCTTTATTTACAAGCCATGTCAGAAGGCCTGGAAAAACATTTTACTCATGTGCAACACACACGCATGGCCGATGTACCCATTCTTAACCCTGCACTCAAGGTACAGGCTGTTGGTTTTCATAAAACTGAGGTGGGCTGTTTAGGCATTTTGATCACACCGTGGTTTATTAACTTGATGCTGTTGCCTTGTGAAGGTCATGACTGGGTAGAACTACCTATTGGAGCAAAACAAACACACGTATTTGCTTCTGGCAGTTATGAATTCATTATCGCCGAAGAACAAGCTATTGGTCGCTACCAAGCTTGTTCTCTGTTATCACCTGTACTCGAAATCCAAGACCAAGACACGGCGCTTGAAGTTGCCCACGCTGCATTAAATGCCATTCAAGACCCACAACAATGTGACATACAAACCGACATCCCAATGAATGACTTAGATCAATACTGGCAGCAACAAGGTCTTGAGCCACCACAACCGGAACCAGAGGAACAACTACCAGGAACAAGCTTGTCCCACCGGTTAACCGAAAAACCTATCAGTCGACGGGATTTTTTTCGTGGTCGCTTTTTAGTGGATGAATAGCTGAGGTAACAATGAATATTAGTGGCGCATTAACGTTTCATCTTAGCCCAACCGATACCGCATTGAATATAGTATCGGTGCATTCCACGCGCCCATTTGCCACTGTTCAATTGATGCAAGGCAAACCCATACAAAAAGCCTTAACCACTGTCCCGCTATTATTTAGCTTATGCGCAAAAGCGCAGGCAGTAGCAGCTATCCGTGCCATTGAGTCAGCCCAGAATACACCAGCCTCCCAAACCGTGGAACGACGCCGTGAACTGCTGGTATTGCTCGAAACACTGCGTGAGCATTTATGGCGTTTTTTATTGGATTGGCCACGCTATTGTCAACAGGAACCGGACACCACGTTGGCATCCCATTGTATTCAATTGGCTAATAGCTTAATGAAGCAATTAGAGCAGCATGATAACTACCTTACTCAACCGGGTTTAACCAAAGCGTTACCATTACCAAGGGCTATACCACAGCAACTACAACAGTTTGTACAGCTAATCAATCAGCATATTTTACTAAGCGATGCGGATACCTTCTTGACATACAATCAGGCTGATTTTTCTACCTGGCTCACACAAAATGAAACGCACTTAACGCGCCTATATGCCTACCTTGATAAAAACCAATGGCTCAATATCGGTGTAACCGAAACAACAGCCTTACCCGTGTTGCCAGATAAGCAATTAATCCAGCGGCTCGATAGCAATGAAACAGACCAATTTATCGCCCGCCCCAGTTGGGATGGTGCTGGCCAGTATGAAACCGGTGCTTATGCTCGGGAATATCAGCATCCTTTAATTTGCCAGCTACGTCAAAAATACGGCCAAACGCTCTGGGTCCGGTTAGTCGCCCGGGTAATCGAAATTGCCCGTATTGGCAGCTTGCTAGATAACCCTTTGTGCAACAATGCGCTATTATTTTATGAGGGTGGTTTAGGTGCCTGTGAAGCAGCACGCGGTCGCCTTTATCACCGAACCACCGTAGAAAAAGGGGTCATTCAATACTATCGTGTACTCGCACCGACAGAATGGAATTTTCATCCTCAAGGGGCCGCAGCACAAGCCTTGGCCACAATTCATCTTGACGATGAAATATCCGCCCAGCAACAAGCGCATTTATGTATCCATGCCATTGATCCTTGCGTGGAACATCATGTTGTTTTGGACACGGCAGTAACACCCACATCCCCATCATTCACTGAGGATAACCATGCACGAAATGTCATTATGTGAAGGGATACTGCAAGTACTCGAGGAACAAGCCACGGTGCAACAATACCACCGTGTCAAAACCGTTTGGCTAGAAGTCGGTGCATTATCGACGATAGATATTCCTGCTATGGAGTTTAGTTTTGATGTGGTCTGCCGCAATACCTTGGCCGACGGCTGCCAACTTACGATCGTTCCTATCCCAGGTAATGCCTGGTGTATGCAATGTGCTAGTCATGTAGAAATTCAACAACGCTACGATGCCTGCCCACAATGTGGCAGCTATCAATTACAAATCACACAAGGTGAAGAAATGCGAATTAAAGAACTGGAGGTGGAATAATGTGTACTGTATGTGGTTGTGCAGAAGGTGAAGCGCGTATCGAGGGTCATGAACTTAAACATGATCATGACCACGATCATAGTCATCCGCATCAACATGATGAACAACATCATTATGGTCATGGTGCAGCACGGGCCCATGCCCCTGGTATGAGCCAAACGCGCATGGTTGAAATTGAGCAAAACATTCTGGGTAAGAATAATGAATATGCCGCCAAGAACCGTACAGCATTCGTACAACAAGGTATCTTGGCATTAAATCTTGTCTCCAGCCCAGGTTCAGGTAAAACCACCTTACTTACCCAAACGCTAAATTATCTACAAGATGAATTGCCGTTAGCCGTCATTGAAGGCGATCAAGAAACCAGCCAAGATGCTGATCGCATTCGTGCTACGGGTGTCCGGGCGATCCAAATCAATACTGGTAAAGGCTGCCACTTAGATGCCCATCAAGTGGGACATGCCACTGATAGTTTAAAACCAGAAGCTAACTCAGTATTGTTTATTGAAAATGTCGGCAACCTAGTCTGCCCAGCAGCTTTTGATTTAGGTGAAGCCCATAAGGTAGCGATTCTATCGGTCACCGAGGGAGAAGATAAACCCATCAAATATCCTGACATGTTTCATGCTGCCGATATTATGCTGCTAAATAAAATTGATCTACTACCTTATCTTAGCTTTGATGTGGACAAATGTATTGAGTATGCATTACGTGTTAATCCACGCATCAAAGTACTTAAGGTCTCAGCTACCAGCGGCGAAGGGATGGACCAATGGTATGACTGGATTCGCATGTCACATCAAATCCAGCTCATTGGGCATACACCAATGACTCAACATGATGCCAACCAACAACTCAAGGCCTAACAATGTCTACACCCTTACCCACTATTCTGGTTGTTGATGATGAACCCCGTTCATTGGAAACACTGCGCCGTACGTTAGAAGAAGAATTCGATATTCTGACCGCAGAAAGTGCAGCCGAAGCCGAAGCAATTCTCAAAAAAGAGTGGGTACAAGCAATTATTTGTGACCAGCGGATGCCCAATGAAACCGGGGTTGATTTTCTTAGCCGGGTACGCGAACAGTGGCCTGAGGTTATTCGGATTATTATCTCCGGCTACACTGATGCCGGTGATTTGGTCGAAGCGATTAACAAAGCAGGCATATACCAATATATAAGTAAACCCTGGCATCCTGAAAAGCTGTTGCTGAAATTACGCAATGCCATTGACTTATTTCACTTACAGCGACAAAACGCTTTGTTAGCCACCGAGTTAAAACTACGCCCAGAAACCTTGGCTGAGGATTTAGATCAAAAACGTCGTTTGTTACAAAAACGCTTTGACTGGGACCAAGGCATTATTCGTAGTACCGACAGTCGGATGAATGAAATCTGTGATTTTATCCGCCGGGTATCCCCCTATGATGTGAATGTACTCATTAGTGGTGAGTCCGGTACCGGTAAAGAACTGTGTGCCCGCGCACTGCATTATAATAGCTTGCGACAAGATGGACCGTTTGTGGCTGAAAACTGTGGTGCCATGCCAGATGATCTACTAGAAAGCGAATTATTTGGCCACAAGCGTGGCGCTTTCACCGGCGCCACAGAAGATCGGGTTGGTTTATTTGAGCTGGCTAATGGCGGCACCATCTTCCTCGATGAAATCGGTGAAATCTCACCGGTTTCACAAGTCAAACTATTACGCGTCTTACAAGAGAATGAAATTCGCCCCATTGGTAGCAATCAACGTCGTGCGGTAGATATTCGTGTGGTAGCCGCAACCAATCGTGACTTAATGGCGGAAGTCCGGGCCGGTCGTTTTCGTGAAGATCTTTATTATCGTTTAGCCACATTCACGATTGAACTACCCCCGTTACGTGATCGTAAAACAGATATTGCGATTCTTGCACACAACTTATTAGACGATTTGCAAAATCAGCTCGGCAAAAAAGTTAACGGCATTAGTCGCGAGGCTATTCATTGTTTAGAAAACTATACTTGGCCAGGTAATGTGCGTGAATTACAAAATGAACTAAAGCGTATGCTCGTGCTTACCGAAACCGATGAACTGCATGCCGAACTATTATCATCTAATATTCTACAAGGTGCGGACAAAGAACAAAGCGCTGATTTACAAGTAATCAGTCAAACCCAAGGGAGTTTAAAGGAACGTATGGAATCATTAGAAGCACTGATTATTAAAGAAACCTTAATACGACATCGCTGGAATAAAACCCGCGCTGCTGAAGAGTTAGGCCTATCACGTGTTGGTCTACGTAGTAAACTAGAGCGTTATGGATTAGAAAAAATCGATGGCATGGAAAAACTGGATATTCAAGAAAGGTAACCGGCCATGAATCATCGTGATCCATTAATGAATAGCGATATACAAGGTCTATTACAGCGTATGGGACAATCAGGTGAGGCTGTCTCCGATGAAGCCGCCTGGATTGAAGTGATTCAGCGCATGGATAGTATTTATGCGGATATTGTACGTTATCAGATCGAGCTAGAAGAAAAAAATGCCACCTTAGAAGAAGCACAGCAATTTATTCAAAGCGTGATCTCCTCCATGAGCGATATTTTAATCGTGGCAGACACGCAAGGTCGTATCCAACAAGTTAACCATGCACTGGAAGACTTAGTGGGTAAGCAGGCAAATGACTTAAAAAACCAACCCTTAGCTGCTTTGTTTACACCTGAGTCGGCACATATGGTTGAAGATTTTGCTGAACATATCCGTACTGACACCATTACCGATTGTGAAATCGAGCTAATTGATAAAACCGGTGATGCCGCACCGATTGCGATTAATTGTACTCCCCGTTTTGATCATGAAGGTCGTTTATTAGGGTTAGTGATCACAGGGCGGCCTTTAGGTGAGCTACGCCGCGCATATCACGATCTCAAGCAAACTCACGCACAATTACAAACCACACAACAACAATTAGTGCAGTCAGAAAAAATGGCCTCGCTTGGTCAGCTTGTGGCTGGGGTAGCCCATGAGTTAAATAACCCGATTAGCTTCGTATTTGGCAATATGCATGTGTTAAAACGTTATGAAAGCTACTTGGCAGAATATTTAAATGCTATCCATAGCAACGAAATGTCTGTACAGCAAATTACCAATTTACGCAAAGAGCTTAAAATTGATCGACTATTACAAGATATTGGGCCGTTAATCGCAGGTTCATTAGAAGGTGCAGAACGGGTTAGTGGCATAGTTGAAGAACTACGCCGCTTCTCCACCCCCAACCAACAACAAATCCAAAGTTACGATCTTAGTCGTGTGGTAAAAACAGCCGCAGATTGGGTAGTAAAAGCCCGCCGTAACCGACCTGAACTGAATATTGACACCCCCGAGACTTTATCAATTATTGGTTATGAAGGTTATGTACATCAAATACTCGTGAACCTGATTCAAAATGCCGCCGACGCCCTTGAGAATAGTGAGCAACCCACTATTCATATCAGCGCAAAACAAACAACAAATTCGATAACCGTGGCCATTGCCGATAATGGTCCGGGCATTTCTGATGAAATGCTTTTGCGGATTTTTGATCCTTTCTTCACCACCAAGCCCGTGGGTAAAGGTACTGGCCTGGGTTTGTATATTAGTTACAGCCTGGCTACTGAACAGTGCCAAGGCCAATTAACCGCAAGAAATGCCAAACAAGGCGCTGTCTTTTCTCTCACCCTGCCACTGGAGTTAAAACAATGAATCAGCCGTTTCGTGTTCTTTGGTTACAGTCCGGTGGTTGCGGTGGTTGTAGTATGTCACTACTCAATGCCGAGTCCCCTGATTTATATACCACCTTATCATTGGCTAATATCGAATTAGTTTGGCATCCCTCCTTAAGCGAAGCTTCGGCGGATGAGTTTATTGATCTCATTCAGGCAATTTGTGATGGTGACCAACCACTTGATGCACTGTGCTTAGAAGGCTCGGTGGTACGTGGTCCCAATGGTAGTGGCCGCTTTCATATGCTCGCAGGTACCCAACGGGCCATGAAAGATTGGCTATTTGATCTAGCGCATCAAGCCCGTTATACCTTAGCGATTGGGAGCTGTGCTGCTTTCGGTGGGATTACCAGTGCTGGTGATAACCCTAGTGATGCCTGTGGACTCCAGTATGACAATGATACTGTTGGTGGCTTGCTGGGCGAGAACTGGACCAGTCCATCTGGCTTACCGGTGATCAATGTGGCTGGCTGTCCCACCCATCCTGGTTGGGTTACCGATACATTAGCCCAGCTTGCAGCAAATGAAATGGATATGTCACAACTGGATGAATTTAACCGACCACGCAGTTACACCAATCATTTAGTTCATCATGGCTGTACTCGTAATGAATTTTATGAATTTAAAGCCAGTGCAGAAAACCCTTCAGACCAAGGCTGCATGATGGAACATATGGGTTGCCTAGGTACCCAAGCTCATGCTGATTGTAATCGCCGCCCTTGGAACGGTGAAGGCTCATGTATCCGTGGTGGTTATGCTTGTATTAACTGTACTGCACCAGGCTTCGAAGAACCGGGCCATGCTTTTACTGAAACACCGAAAATTGCCGGTATCCCCGTAGGCTTACCAACCGATATGCCCAAGGCTTGGTTTGTAGCACTGGCTTCTTTATCTAAAGCCGCCACACCTAAACGGTTACGGGACAATGCCACGGCTGATCATATTGTTAATCCACCAACAGCGATCAAAAAGAAAGGGCGTCACTCATGAGTGGTGATAAAACACGCCGTATCTTAGGCCCTTTTAATCGTGTAGAAGGCGATTTAGAAGTACAAGTGGAAATTAACCAGGGCCACGTTAGCAATGCCTGGGTTAACTCTCCTTTGTATCGTGGCTTCGAGCAAATCTTAGTAGGTAAAGATCCGCGCGATGCCTTGGTTTACACACCGCGTATCTGCGGTATCTGCTCAGTGTCACAGTCGGTTGCTGCTGCACGTGCTTTAGCCCAAATACAAGGCATCGATTACACTGATAATGGTCGGCTTGCAACGAATCTTATTCTCGCCTGTGAAAACTTAGCTGATCATTTATCGCATTTTTATTTATTCTTTATGCCTGACTTTGCCCGTGCCAGCTATAAAAACCATGACTGGTATAACACGATTCATACACGTTTTGCGGCACAACAAGGCAGTGCCTCACAAGAGGCCCTACCCGCCCGGGCTCAATTTCTTAACTTAACGGGTATTCTTGCGGGTAAATGGCCTCACTCGTTGGCATTACAACCCGGTGGCACAACACGTGCTGTCGAACCCCGCGAAAGACTCCGGCTTTATTCACTGGTACAAAACTTTCGTCAATTCTTAGAGCGTGTGCTATTTGGTTATGGTTTAGAAGAAGTCAGTGCGATTGAGAGTATGACTGAACTGAAAAAACGTGCCACACAATACCCCAATGCTGACTTTAGCCAGTTCTTAATGTTGTCTGAAAATTTACAGCTCGACCAACTAGGACGTAATAGCAATCACTTTATGAGCTATGGTGCTTACCAAATTAATCCAGAAGCACATTTGTTTAAAGCAGGCACTTGGCTGACTAATCATGCAGAGCTTGATACGAATGTAATCAGTGAAGATATTAGCCATAGCTGGATGCATGCACAACGCACGCCGAAACACCCTTATCAAGGCACAACTCTACCTGATGAGAATGCAGAAAATGCATATAGCTGGTGTAAAGCACCACGCTACGATGGGCATATTATGGAAGTGGGTGCCTTAGCTAGACAACTTATTGATCAACATCCATTGATTCAGGGGCTTGTTAATACCAGTGGCGGCAACGTACAAAACCGAGTCATCGCTCGGCTGCTCGAATTAGCACGCATAGTACCTATTATGGAAGACTGGGTAAAACAATTAGAACCTGGTCAAGCATTTTGCCAACAAGCAACCATGCCAGCACAGGGTCAAGGTATGGGTTTAGTGGAAGCGGCACGAGGTAGCTTAGGTCATTGGCTACAAATCAAGAAGGGTCGCATTTTAAATTATCAGATTGTTGCCCCTACCACTTGGAACTTCTCACCTCGCGATCAGCACGGTGTACTTGGCCCCTTGGAACAGGCTTTATTGGATACGCCAGTGGATGAGGATGGTAAAGATACTGTGAATATTCAGCACATCGTACGTTCGTTTGATCCCTGTATGGTCTGTACCGTGCATTAAGTGAAGCGTATCCACCATGACTATCACAACAACATCTCACTCAGAACACATTGTTGCAGAACAAATTCGGGTTCGAGGTACCGTACAAGGTGTCGGTTTTAGACCGACCGTTTGGCAATTGGCCAAACAAACTCAATTAGTCGGCCAAGTGTGCAATGATAGTGACGGTGTATTAATTAAGGTCTGGGGTCAGGCTTACCGCATTCAAACATTTGTTGATCGATTACAAACAGAATGCCCGCCACTAGCAAAGATCGATCATATCGAACGCCACCGTTTAGTCGATAACACGATGCCCATGGATTTCACCATTGACGCCAGCCAAAGCAGTGATGCGAATACGGCTGTTGCACCCGATGCAGCAACCTGCCCTGCCTGCTTAGCTGAAACATTGGATGTATCCCATCCTCGTTATGGCTATCCCTTTACTAACTGTACCCATTGCGGACCCCGTTTTTCAATTATAAAAAGCATC